>JAKSTJ010000059.1 GCA_024402635.1 Treponema sp.
CAGTTTTCTTCTTTGTTCTTTTTATTTGTTATAAAAAAAGCTGCTGCTGCATTTTTTATAACACTTGTTCCAGGTCCTGAAATTTTTTTCTATACCTGGTGAAATAAATTGCGTGAGGTGTTTTAAAAACCTATATATTTAGGTAAAATAAAAAGCTATGGAATCAGTAAAACAGATGATGGATGATCACATTGATCACCTTACTAAAGAAACAGATCAACTTAGAGCAAGATTAGAGACACTTTATGATGAAGCTCAAGGAAAGACTCGTATTTATGTAAAACAAGAAGATCTTGATAAGGTATTTCATCAGGCAGAAGAAATTGCTCGTGAAATGGTGTCCTTGCAGTCTGCTAATGAAATTCTATATAAGAATAGGGGAAAAGCTTCCCCTAAAAAAGCAGTCTCATCAAAATCGAATGGAAAATACGGCGGCCGGCCGCCAAAAGAAATCGCTGAAAAGAAACGTCGTATTCAGGAACTGGAGAATCGAAGTTATGTTCTTTTTGAAACTTTAACAGATGCAGAAAGAAAAGAGCTTGATGAATTGTATTATGACATAACTGCATGGGAAACAAATAAAAAAATGCGTATTAAGGAAGAACAAGAAAACCTAAATAAATAGGATTAAACAAGGAGATGTATGAAGTATTTTGAATTGAAAGACAGTTTCAAAAAAGATGATCCTGGGAATTTTGTTTTTTTTCTTTCTTTTATAGCAGTTAGATGTTCATGGGAAATTCTTTTCATGTATAGAAAGCATCCTTATGAGAAATATATTGATTTTTATACATCTCATAAGGATTTATTTTTGAATTGTGATGCAGCCTTAAAAGATTTGATTGAAAGTAGGTTGGTGAATGACAAATCCTATAAAGGTCCTTCGGAATCTTCTGCAAAAACAATTTTGGATGAGTTTGAAAAAAGGTGTATAAATTACCTGGAGGGAACTTCAGAACGATGGGGAATGATGCTGAGTTCTGTTTTTGGCTTTTTCATTTTTTTGCTTTCATTAGGAGGTCTTGCAATACATCAATATTTATTAAGCATTATATTCCTGCTTGTTTTTGTCTATTGTTGTTCTGAGTTTTGGGTTAATCTCCGATGTTTTTTAGCAATTACAAAAAGAGTAAAGTCATATAAAAAGCAGCTTAAGTGGTTCCCATTCAATATGGATCTTATTTATAAATTGATGGAATCATCAATGGAATTGTTATCTAAAATTGAAATTCCTGAAATTGCTGCAGATGATTTAGATAACGAAGAAATCAGGCTTCTTGAGGAACTTTATCAAGAAGGCCAGGTTTCTAAAGAAAATGGAAAATATTATTTGGTTGGACCGGTAAAAGCATTTTTAAAATGGCGAGAAGAAAACAAAAATGTCTATGACATTCAGAATAAGTTCATTTGTAAGTATATATTGCAGTCCGATGGATCTGTAATTAAACCTGGCACAATATATCAGGCAAAGAGCAGAAATAAAGAGGATGAAAAAGAGTTTTTAGAGTAATCTTGCCGAAATCTTGCTTAACCTTGCCATAACCTTTTGAACCTTGCGTGAGATTTCAATTTTATAAATCTAATATGGAGACATACGATTTTTAGTCGTATGTCTTTTTTTTTGCATCAGGAGGATTTATGGAAAAAGTGATTATAAAAGATCCAGAAGAACTGAAAGGTGAAAAGCAGTTTGCAAGCAAATATGTAAGTCCATTTTTCAGACCATTCTATCTATATAGGTATCAAGTTTTGCGTGTAATGAATCTTTCCCCAAGTCAGGCCAGAAGTAGAGTTATGTCAGAACTGAATATCATTTGGGAAAAAATAGGGGAGGATCTGCAGCATGAAGAATCCTAACTTTCAACAAAAAACAACAAAGACCGGCTACAAGTTCCGTCCGTTTTCACTGGTTGGCCACAGTCCTGCTGCTGCAAAAAAAAGGCAGCAGCAGGAGCAGAAGGGGTGGCCATCCGTTCAACGACCTACACTTTCCGCCGGTCTATGTTGTTGCAAGATTCGCAAAAGTGTAAACACTTTTACAAATCTTGCCAGGGAGTTCACCCCCTTGGATCCTCGTCGCAAAGATAACGGACCAGAAAAGTCGGTCCATTATCTTTGCTCAGGAGAACTTGCCTATGAATAAGAAAAGACAAAACACTGCAGCGTTCCGTCTTTCTGATTCTGAAAGGCAAGTTCTCAAGGACCGAATCAAAAACTCTGGAATGAGTAGCCAGGAGTTTCTTCTTCGGTCCTCGCTTGAAAGACCAATTATGAATGTAGAAGTCTTTCAAGCTTTGTTGGTTGAACTTCGTAAGCAAGGAACGAATCTCAACCAAATTGCCAGGGCCTGCAATTCTGGCCGCCAGATGGATGCTGCAGAAAGTGCAAAAGCTGCAGCTAGGAAAATTGAAAGAACAGTTCAAGCATTGAGATTTTTTTATGAGATGGAAAGTCGGGGAGTGGACCTTTCTCGATTAAAGAAAGCTTGTGATGAATCTGCAGCAAATCCATCAGATCAGGACAAGGTGATCCTGGAGGAGTTAAAGGCAGTATGGCCATACTTAAAATTGTAAATCGGAGAAATGGGAAAAGGAAAAGGTCCCATCTGGCCGGAGTTATTAAATATGTCCTGAAAACAGAAAAGACAGAAGAAAAACTCATTTACGGCCAGAACCTGGAACCAGAAAGAGCCTATCAGATGATGATGGAAACCAAGGACCTTTTTAATAAAAGGAAAGGGATGGATTATTTTCATTTTGTGTTGTCATATCCGCCAAATGAAAAAATCACTCCTGAACAAGCTTTGGAGCAGGCCAAAGAGTTGTTGGAAAGAACAAAGAAGTTTAGGGGATATGAAACTCTTGTTGCGGTTCATCGTGATAAGAAGCACATCCATGTTCACTTCATTGTTAATTCAGTGAACTTTGTAGACGGCCGAAAGTTCCATCTTTCCAGGAAAGAATTGGAAGCATTAAAGCAGCTGCAGAACCAAATCAATATAGAGAAAGGTTTTTCTGCAGCACCTGGAAAATATCAGGATATGAACGGAGAAGAAAGAACTGAAACCGTTTCAAATAACAAAAACACTTATCAGCTTTTGAAACGTGCTGAAAGTGGGGAAGTGAAAAGTTATGTGCAAACTTGTGCAATTTCAGTTTTGACACAAGCTGCAAGAGCTTCCAGTAAGGAAGAGTTCATCCAGCTTATGGATCAGGATGGATTTGAAACCATCTGGGATGACAACAAAAAACACATAACTTTCATTGATAAAGAACGTGCAGCAGCAGGGGAGCAGAAGTGCAAAATCCGACTTTCTAAACTGGCGGATTACTATGCTGAATTCAAAAATCTTAATACAAAGGAGGACCTTATACATGGCTTTGACGAAAACTGCAGAATATCAGCAGAAACAAGAGGAAATAGCGAATGCACCAGACCAGACGATTTTGGACTTTCAGACAATGATAGCGGATCTGCAAGGACAGATAAGGGATCTGACATCGATGAACTTAGACGCAGAACAGAAGATCAAAGATCTGAATTCGATAATCTCCGACAAGGACAAGATAATCTCCGATCAAAAGGAGCTGATCAGTCAACAGCAATCGGACAACTCGACCTCGATAGAAAACAACGAGAAGCTGCTAGATCTGAACAAGGCCACACAGTCTCTGGATCAGTCAAAAAAGATCAAGGAATTGGAAGGTAAACTTGATGCTGAAACAAAGAAACCGCCTAAAACTGTTGTTCAGATTCAGAAAGAATATAAGCAAAAATGTTTAGGCTGCATAAAGGAAGAACATGAAAAGGCAATCCAGTTGTATGAAAACAAACATACTTTATATGAAAGCTGTATTGCAGCTGGAGGTCTTTATGCAATTGTTATGACAGTTTTCCAGGTAATCAATGCAGATGGATTTTTATTTTTCTGCAAGAAACTTGGAAAAGTGATAGGGGAGTTTTACATAAAAGCCTGGGACTATCTTTGTTCTATTGAGTTTAGTAGTGCTGCAGGAACAGTTACAGTTCAGGCTCTTTTTGGCTTGGTCATAGTAGCAATTACATTTGCGGTAATAGCCGGAATTGTGGCGTTGTATGTTGGTCCTGAATGGATGCGACATTGGGGAACAGTTGCAGAACTGGTTATAACACTTGGAATCGTAATCAACTGGGACCGGCAACTATGGGAATTGTGGCATCATAATTTACTTTTGGTTTGGTTATATTCCCAGATCATTTATTTTGTTGGAGCATTCATAATCTGGAAGAAATTCATTGATTACTAGACTGCTCCAGATTGCAATAGTTCGTATAAATTTACGGCTTAAAACCAAATAACGCTATTTAGGATGCTTAAAGAAGATAACCGCGGATCTTTGGAAGGTATCTTACATATAGAAAAAACAAATTACATCTAAGAGGAGACAGCAAATGAGTGTTTTTTCAAATGGTGGCTATGTTCCACCCGGAATGGAATACGAGGAATGGGTAGATTACCTTGATGCTCGTTATGATTTTGAATGGTTTCAGGATATTGAAGAAGACCTGGAAGAAGACTTTGAACCTGATGAGGAAGAACCTAAAATTACGATTAGTGATGAAGTTCTGAATTCCATCAGGAGTACTGCAGATTATGTTATGAAAGATATTGAACGATCTATCAAAAACAAACCTATGGATCAGAAATTGTCTTACATTTCAGAATTGCAGGTTGAAAATCAGAATAGACTTTTGTTTGAATATATTAAGCAAAAAGGATCTTCTGAATTTGATTTTATTTTTAAGGATGGTCAGAATTCTTTTAAGGACACAGAACGAAGTGCATTGGCCTTTACAAAATTAAATAAGATTTTTGAATTTGATTCTTATAATTCAAATGACAAAAATCTTGTGGATGCTTTAAGTGTTTATAGTTCCATCCTTAAGAATGATCAGTGGGCTGAAAAACATTATCAGGAATATGCAGGTTGGTTGAATAACAATTCAGCTGGCAATGCTCAATCAGCATATGCAAAAATCTTGAATAAAAGGTTCAGCAATCTTACTGACTCTATTGTTCAGGAACCAGCAAAGCAAAAGAAAGTTGATTATTCAGTTTCTTACTGATTTTGAGATCTTCTATGTGCAAAAATTCCGTATAATAGGTCGATAAAAAGCCAAATAGCGCAATCTGGAGCAATCTAGGTTGCGCTATTTTTTATAAAAATTGCAAAAAGTAACTATAAAGATATGATAAAAGAAAAATAAAAGATTAAATTTGCAAAAAAAATGCAAATTTAATTGACAAAATCATTTAAAGTGATTATATTTTTACTATAAGGTACTTGAAAAGAGGCAATATTATGATTTTAGAATTTAAATGCTCAAATTTCAGATCAATAAATAAAGAAATAACATTTTCTATGCAAGCTGCAAAGGATGATACATTATCTGAACAACTTATTAATTTTGATACAAAAAATTTTCTTAGAACTTCATTTATATATGGACCAAATGGATCTGGTAAAACAACTTTACTTAGAGCTATAAATAGAATGGCAAGTTTAGTAGGAGGTTCGTACAGAAATCAACCAGGAGATGAATTACCTTTTGATCCTCATAAATTAAATCAAGATAATCCAACACATTTTTCAATGTGGTTTGAAAAAAAAGGAATAAAATATTTTTATGAAATAAAGTATACCTCAGAGAAAATTATTGAAGAAAATCTTTATTACAGTCCAAATGGAAGATTAGTAGAAATTTTTGAAAGAGATGATTTAACAATTGAATTCGGAAATACTTTTGAAAAAGATAAGGGTGATTGTGAGAATCAATTGAAGGAAAACAAACTCTTACTTTCAGTTGCTGCAAATATAACAAAGATTGAACCTATAGATGATGCGTTCCGTTTTTTCAGAGAGGATATTGTCTTTTTTGATGCATTAGGACCTATGTGGAGAAGGTTTAATGCGTTGCTTATTGAAAAAGATACAGAGTTTAAAAAATTGGTCGTAAAATTTATGACAACATTTTGTCCAGGATTAAAGGATATTAATGTAAAAATAGAACGTAGAAATGTATCTGAAGATGAGCAACCTGAGTTATTTGAGAATAGACCTTCTCGCTATTATGAAAGAATTATAGTGACTGTAATATATGAGGAATTCTCAGTAGATTTGAGAGATGAATCTTCAGGAATCCAAAAGATATTTGATTATATATGTCCTGTTTTAAAAGCTGTTTCTTCTGGAAATATCTTCTTATGTGATGAAATAGAACGCTCTTTGCATCCAAAAGTTGTAGAAGAATTAGTAAAATTCTTCACAGAAAATAAAACTAATAATGCACAAGGAATATTTACTACACATGATGTAGAATTAATGGATCCAGAGATTGTAAGACGTGATCAAATTTGGTTTGCAAAATTAAATGCAGATGGAAGAGAAACAGACTTGTATTCTTTGACAGATTTAAATGATGTTAGAAAAGGTGAGAATATAAGAAAAGGTTATCTTGAAGACAGATATGGTGCTCTTCCTTCATTTTCTGAAGAAGATTAAATAAGGAGTTTATTTTGGCTAAATATGATTTAGATTCCTTAAATTTTTCTTCTCGTAAGGAAGGTGGAAGAGACAAGAATCCTCCTAAAAGAATAAAAAACATCGCATTAGATGATATTCAGAAAAGATTTGATGAATCTATGAATGATGTAGAAAATCTTTTTACTGTGTGTACTTCCTTGAAAGAGAATAATCTTCCTGGAGTTGAAGATATCTATAGAGCTCAGATTCTATTTTTGGATAGTTCTCTTGATTTTTATATTCATGAGATTACAAAATATGGTCTTGTTCAAATTGTAGATCCTGAAGTTTCAGGCTGGAATGTAAATGATGAGTTTAAGAAATTTAAGGTGTCTATAAATTTTCTTAAGCGAGTATATAGTAATCGGGAAGATATAAAAGTCATCCTGAAGGAGTTGAATGATACTATTCAATATTCTTCATATATGAAATTTGAGGCTGTCTCAAGTCAATTAGATCTTATTGGCCTGGAAAAGCCTGAAGGGTTTGAGAATTACAGATATGTTATTGATGGTCTGAGTGATCGTAGAAATGCAATTGCTCATGCATCGGATAGAGATATGAAAGGAGATAAAACAGATATCGACGAAACAACTGTTAGAAACTTTATGGAAAAACTAAAGGAATTTCAGAAGTTAATTCATGAAGCTGTGAAGAATAAATAAAAAAAGAGCCTGTTCACCGACCAAAGTTTACAAGGCTCTTAATAAATTACAATAAGCAAATTGCTCATATGTCTCATATTCTAGTCTAAAACTTGAATTTTGTCCATGTGGGTACTATATAAGGAGAATAACATGGATAAACAAGAACCCCCAATTTATGAAAATTATGGTCAGCCTGAACTGAATGAGTCTAAGGTTTATAAGGTAGGCGATGAGAATGATTTCTATTTTCAGCCAATGTCTGTAAACAAGGATGTTTATTCTGAAATAAAGGCTGTTATTCCAGTTGAGAATCAAAAATTCAAATTGATAGTGTCATATGGAGAAGATGAAACTTCTTTAACAGATGAAACATATATTGTTTCAAATGGTGATATTTTGAGCATGAACGTTACAGTCTTAGATGGAGGTTGGGTATATGGCCACGCTGTATTGTCATGCAAAGTTAAAGTAGAAGAATTATCTGAAAACAAAGTTACTCTCACAATGATTGAAATTGGAGAGGAAAATCTTGATAAGTAAATAAAAAGCGTTGCTTTTTTATGTGTTTGCTCACCGACCAAAAAATGTTTGCAGACACTGATAAATTACAATTTGCAAATTGCCTATATAGGCGATTTGCTACATAAGGAGCCTGCTATGCAGATTAAATGCCCTAGTTGTGGTGAATCATTCACCTTGGAACAGAATTTTTATGATTCTATAGCTAATGAAGTTCGTAATGAACAGTTTGAAAAAGAACTCGAAAAAAGAGCTGCAGCTTTGATTAAGCAGAAAGAATCAGAAATTGCTCTTGCGGTATCAAAAGCTGAAGGGGAGAAAGATAAGCTGATTTCAGAGTTAAAATCAAAACTTTCAGCATCTACTCAGAGTATTAGTTCTGAGAAAGAAAAAGCTCAGGCAGAACTAAAATTAGCTGTTGCTGCAAAGGATAATGAAATTGCAGTTCTGAAGGAAAAATTAGAGTCTGGGAAAAAAGATTCTGATATTGCTGTAAAAACTGCTATTCAGGACAAGGAAAAGGAGATTATTCAGCTTAAAAGTAATCTTGAATTAGTTGCAGAGAAAGCAAAAAGCAATGAATCTGCAATAAAGGAACAGTTTACTGCTCAATTAAAAGCTAAGGATGAAGAAATAGCCTTTTACAAAGACTTTAAGGCAAAAGAATCAACTAAGCAGATTGGAGAAGATTTGGAACAGTACTGTCTTAATGAGTTTAATAAGAATAGAGCTCTTGGGTTCCAGAATTCTTATTTTGAAAAAGATAATAAAGTTTCAAAGAGTTCTAATAGTAAAGGTGATTTGATTTTCAGAGATACTACTCCAGATGGAGTTGAAAGTGTATCTATTATGTTTGAATGTAAGAATCAGGCGGATGAAACAGCAACAAAACATAAAAACGAAGATTTTTTCAAAGAACTTGATAAAGATAGAAAAGAAAAAGGTTGCGAATATGCAGTTTTGGTTTCTATGCTGGAAGAAGATAATGATTACTATAATACAGGAATTGTGGATGTATCTTATAGGTATCCAAAAATGTATGTAATCCGCCCACAGTTTCTGATTCCAGTGATTACATTTTTAAGAAATGCTTCACTCAATTCATTGGAATATAAGAGAGAGCTTCAGTTAGTAAAGAGTCAGAATATTGATATTACTAATTTTGAAAATGATTTGAGCAATTTTAAGCAGGGATTTGGAAAGAATTATGATTTGGCAAGTCGTAAGTTCTTTTCTGCAGTTGAGGAAATTGATAAGGCAATTCAGCACTTGCAGAAGATGAAAGAAGATTTGCTTGGTTCTGAAAATAATCTTCGTATTGCTAATAACAAGCTTGAAGATCTTACTGTGAAAAAGTTGGTGAAAAATAATCCAACTATGAAACAAAAATTCGAGGAGTTGAAATCTTAAAAAAGCTGTCGGCAGTCTAGCTGATAAGTTAGACTTGCCGATTTTTTAATGAAAAACCTGGAATAAGGGGTTATAATGAAAAAAATATACTTAAGGAGTGTTTATTATGATTAAGTGCCCAAAATGCGAAGCTGAGTTTGAAGATGGAACAGAATTCTGTACAAAATGTGGAGAAAAATTAACTTCAATTGTTCCTGCAGAAAATAAAACTGTTTCAGAATCTGTTGTTGAAAACAATCAGGAAAATGTAGTTGTTCAGGAAATAATTGAAGAAGTTGAAGAAAAGAAAACTGGTAATGGTTCAAGAGTTTTTTATTGGATTTTAGCAATATTAGTTCTTATTCTTTCTCTATATGCTTCATTCAAAATTGGAGCTGCAGGAAGCGAAATTGGAAGCATTAGATCGGTTGGCGGAAAAACTTTGGAAGAAGCTTATTATCAGGAATTAGGAAATGTTTATAAAGGATTCTCTGTTATGACATCTGTAATTGGCATTTTCTTCTCTGCCGTTTTGGTAAAACTTGGAAAGAAATAAATGAAATTTAAGAAGACTATTATATTTGTTTCAATAATAGCCGTTTTTATTGCTTCAATGACAGTAGTATCCTTTGTTGATAAAGATGCAGCTGCAGAAAGGCATGAAATTGCTTTATATGAGACTTTGCTAAAATTAAAGGAATCTAATCCTGAATTATTTAGGGAAAAACCTCACCAGTGGTATGTAACATTGGAATATGATCAATGGAGTACATATGGTGATAGATATGATATGCTCTATTCAAAAAGATTCTACAGTTATGAAAAATGTACCAAGCAGGAAGCTATAGATCAAACAGAAAAAGAACTTCGTCGAGAAGAAAGAGGAGTTCATAATGTTCGTGTCTATTCTTGTAGACAAGAAGATTAAACGGAGGAGATTATGGCTTTTTGTACAAAATGTGGAAATGAATTAAAAGACGGGGATCTCTTTTGTGGTAAGTGTGGATGGAAAGTTGGAGAGCAAATAACTGTTGTTGCTTCTCAGCCAGTAAAACCCACAAATATAGTTATTAAAAAGAAAGTTGTTAAAAAAGTTGCTCTAAAAGAGGATCCTATTAAATATTTTGGATTGGGCATAAAGAAATATTTCAGCTTTAAAGGAACAGCTAATCGAACTGAATTTTTTTGGTATATTGGGTATCAATTATTTATTTTGATTGGAATTTTATTGGCTAATCTTATCGATAAGCTAATTTTGAAGTCAGGTACAATTGTAGAGGATATTCTAAAATATGTTCTGCAAGTTTATGTAATGTTCTTCTGTATTCCAAATCTGAGTATTCTCATTCGTCGATTACATGATGTAAATAAACGTGGATGGTGGTTATTGGTGCCAATATATGGAATCATCTTATGTTTTGGAAAGTCGAAAGAATATACAAAGAACCCCAAAAAGATTGAAGTAATTCTGGGAAAAATTTTGGTAGTTCTGTTTACTGCTTATTTGTTAAATGGCTATATTAGAAGCGATTTCGGAATTGGAATTCCATATATAAAAAGTATTCAGTATTTTATATGGAGAATACAATTCTGGATTAAATATCATAAATAGTTAAAGGCCTCAATGCGAGGCCTTTTTTATTTACTAGGTATAATAGTAATTCTGTCTACTAACCTAAATATTTAGGTTTAATACTTGATTTTATTGTTTGGTCGGTATATACTTTCGATATGGAAACAAATAAGCAGTACCTCTCTGTAGAGGATATATCGAAAATATTAAATTGTACTCCGCAGTATGTAAGAAAATTGATTCGTGATCAGAAAATAAAAGGAGAACAAGTTGGTAAAACCTGGGTTGTAAACTCTGATGTCTTGAAGGATAAAGAGACTTTATTTAGGTTAAGTAAGGATATTCCAGATCAGATTAGAACAAAATCAGACATTCCGGAAATAGTTGCATTGAGTTTTTTTTCAGGTGCAATGGGATTAGATTATGGAATTGAAAAGGCGGGAATTCATCCGTTACTTGCATCAGAAATTGAACCTAATGCTAGAAAAACTATTTTGCTTAATCGCCCTGATATTGGTTTAATTGGTGATATAAATAATTATACTGCTACAGAAATTAGAAAATTTGCAAATATTTCTGAGAGTCAGGATATAGATCTGATTATTGGAGGGCCTCCTTGCCAGGCTTTTAGTACTGCAGGTCAAAGAAAAGGATTTCAAGATAAGAGAGGAAATGTTTTCCTTACATTTATTGATAGAATCTTAGAATTAAAACCTAAATATGCAGTTATTGAGAATGTTAGGGGAATTCTTTCTGCTCCTTTTGAATGTGAGGAAATGGAAAGCCGTTTTGGATTTGCTCCAAAAACTCCTGAAGAAAAAAAAGGTGGTGCTCTACTCTATATTTTAAATAAATTAGAGGAAGGTGGTTATACAGTAACATTCAATTTATATAATGCTGCAAATTATGGTGCACCTCAAAAACGAGAACGTGTTGTTTTCTTTTGTTCTCGGGATGGTAAAAAGGTTCCTTATTTACCTCCTACAAATGATGAATTTGGAAATTATAACTTACCTAAATGGCGAACAGTTAGAAATGTAATTCAAGATTTAAAAGAAGAAGAACAAGTTTCTATGAGTTTTCCAGAAAAAAGATTGAAATATTTTAGAATGCTGAAAGCTGGACAATATTGGAAACATTTGCCTAAAGAAATTCAGTATGAAGCTATGGGTGAAAAATTGAAGCTTGGTGGCGGAAAAACTGGATTTTTTAGAAGAGTTGGATGGGATGATCCATCTCCTACCCTTGTTACAGATCCAACAATGCCAGCAACAGACTTGTGTCATCCAGATAAAGATAGACCTTTAAGTTTACAAGAATATGCTAGAATCCAAGAATTTCCAGATGACTGGCAATTCTTTGGAGAAATGAAAGATATATATAAGCAGATTGGTAATGCAGTTCCTATCAGCTTAGGAACTGCAATTGGAAATCAAATTGTTAGATTAGTTACAAACAAAGAATTGGTATTACCTCCAGAGAATTTTCCATTCTCTCGGTATACATATACAGATGATGTAACAATAAGACAATTGATGGCTAAGAGGTTGAAAAAGGCTGATTAGTTACCTTTTCCTAGATTGATATTATCTTCCAGGTATTTCTCAACAAATGCCTGGAAACCATCTTCTGACAAATTATTATTTTTCATTATTTCAGGTAGCTGATTCCACATTGTTTCTCCAGTAGAAGCTTCTGTTCGATACCATTTATGGATGGAAGTTCCTTCTCTAATTTTGCTACTTGATGAATTTTCAGTATTGCTTCTATTTTTTATTTGGAGTTCGTACCAAACGCCATTTTCATATTTAATAAAATCAATTGCTTTTACAAAATTTCCACAACACCATGCCCAACCAGATTTTCTTAATTCTGAATCAAGATATCTTTCTAATAATGTTCCAACAGCATTTTCAGATGCCATAGACTCTAAATGTGTTTTTTTAATTATGTCGGATTCTTCTTTTGAATATCCAAATACTTTTCGCATAATAAAACTAACCATTTCATCAGGAACAGTTTGAGGTAGTTTTGGAATTGTTGGAGAATAAAATCCTGCAAAATACGAGATTGCAAGTTTTTCTATTCCTTCTTTTGTTTTTACATCAGGTATATTTTTCTTTGATCTAACGGATAAATTTTCAGGATACTGATTTAGGTATTTAATAACATTTATAAAAGCTTCTTTTAAAGAAGCTTCCATGTCATAGACTGGTGTTAGTTCGGATAATATTTCGTTACAGTAATTTTCAATACTCATTTTAAACCTCATTTAAAAATCGGATAAATGAGGTAAATTCTTGAAAGTTATAAAATATTAAGATTTTTCCGGCCAGTCTGCATTTACTTCACCACTCCTATAGCCTTTGGACTTCATATATTCCATCAGGTTCAAAGGTGGTAGATTATGCTCTGCCCTTCTCTTATTTTTTTCTTCAAGCTTTGCAAGAAGTTCTTCAATG
>JAKSTJ010000006.1 GCA_024402635.1 Treponema sp.
GAAAATGTTTTTTTAAATTGCATGAGAGACCCTGAAACAAGTTCAGGGTGACATAATGTGTTGAAATAAAATGTCATGCCGAATTTATTTCGGCATCTCACCGAGAAAAAATTTATTTCTTTCCTTTGTGCTGAACTTGAGCAAGACCTCGTTTAAACTGAGGAATTCTTGCACAGGCAGTTGTATCAAAACTAGTTCTGTCTCCACGCTGTAAGAAATGGTATGCAACACCTGCAATCATGGCACCATTGTCACCGCAAAGTTTAAGTGGTGGGAAAATACAATTTATATCTTTTCTTTCAGCAAGAATTTCTCTTAATCTTGAGTTTGCTGCAACTCCACCGCCGGCAACAACAGTTTTTAATCCTGTATCTTCTACTGCACGGAACAATTTGTTTGTTAATGTTTTTACTGCAGTTTCCTGAAAAGCTGCACACATGTTTTCTTTTGAATGTTCAAATCCTTCATTCCAGAACATATCACACTGATGAATAACTGCAGTTTTTAATCCGCTGAAAGACACATCATAGCGGTGCTCTTCTTCATCTAATTTTGGAATAGGGAAGTGAGCTGCTTTTGGATTTCCCTGTTTTGCCAGATTATCAATCACAACACCGCCAGGATAACCTAATCCGTAGAATTTAGAAACTTTATCAAAAGCTTCACCTACTGAATCATCAACAGTTGTTCCTAAAACTTCCAGATCATCAAAATTATTAACTTTACAGATAATACTGTGTCCGCCGGAAACTAAAAGTCCTAAATATGGATATTGAATATCATTTACAAGATGAGCAGCGTATAAATGACCCAGCATATGATTTATTGCTATAAAAGGTTTATTTGTTGCCCATGCAAGAGTTTTTCCAAAAGTAAATCCAACTAAAAGAGAACCCATTAATCCAGGTCTATTTGTTGCAGCAATTGCATCAATATCATCCATAGTAAGATTTGCTTCTTTAAGTGCCTGTTTTACAACTGGAAGAATCCATTCTGCATGTTTACGGCTGGCAATTTCAGGAACAACTCCTTTGTAAATTTTGTGAAATGGAATTTGAGTTGCAACTACATTACTTAAAATTGTTTTTCCATCTTCAACAATGGCACAGGCTGTTTCATCACAAGATGATTCAATTCCTAAAACTTTCATATAAACCTCAATAAATCTATTTTCTACTTTCTACCATTACATTTGGAAACTGTTGTTATTGTATAACCTTTTGCCTTTAATTCAGGATAAACATCTCTTAAAAGTTGAGGCAAGAAATCAGCGGACCAGATGTGTCCTATCATTATAACAACTCCAGTTTTATTGGCAATATCTATGTTCTTTCTTAATTCTGAAAGTGCATTTTCTCTTGTTTTTGTATTGTCCAGGAAATTTCCGTTTCTTTCGTAATAAGAATAACCTAATTCTTTGCAGACATAAGGAACCTGAGTATCTTTGTTTGTTCGGGAATCAAGGAAAAATATTCCCTGACGACTGGCAGTTTTCAGAACAGTTTCCATTTTTTCTGCATCAGCGGTAATTGCAGAACCTTCGTGATTGTTAATTCCAACAACAGGGCCGACTTCATTTAAATTATTGTACAATGTAGAAACTATTTCACCTTCGCTCATTCCCGGTAAAATTGCACCCGGTCCTGGATTTACGGCTGTATTAATAGCCTGCATTGGTTGATGAAGCATTACTTCGTTTCCAGATTTTCTTACTTTTTCTGCAACTTCTCGTGAATGAGCAAGTTTTGGCAGGACTGCTACAGTAATTGGAAATGGCAGATTTAAAAATTGTTCTACCTGAGAAAGACTCTGTCCCCCATCATCAAAAAGAAAAACCAGCTGTGCATGATTTACTGCCTGTGGAAAATTAAAGCCAGTTATTGTTGTTTTATTTTGAGTCTGGCTGGAAGTAGTGTTATCTGTTACTTTTGAAACTGTAGATGTAACAGATTTTACAGGTTCTGTTTTTGTTTCAATTTTTGGTTCAGTTTTAGATACAGTTTTTGTTTCTGTTTGAACTTCGGTTTTAACAGGGGTTTTAGTTTCTTCCTGCTGGTTTGTTTTAGCTGTGTTTTTATCTTCCTGTTTAGATTCGGTTTTAGAAGGAATTTTTTTATCTTCAGAAATGTTGATTACTTCTTTTTCAGTTTTATTTTCAACTTTTGGAGTTTCATTCTTTTTTTCAGGAGTATTTTTTGTTTCTTCTGGTACAGTTTCTTTTTGTGTTACTTTTTCAGATTCATTTTTCTTTTCAGAAGTTTTATTTTCCGGATACAAAATTGATTCAGTTTCTAGTAATTGTGTGAATTTTTTGTTGGAATTGTTTTCAATCATAGTTGTAATCAAAAGAAGCAGCATACATACTGTTATAATTCCCAAACAAAGCAAAATAATCCGGGATTTTGGAATATAAATTTTTCCTTTTGAATTTCTTGAAACAACAGATTTTGATTTTCTTGTATTTTGAGATTTTGTTTTTGTAACTTTTTTCTTTGTTGTATTTTTATTTTTTGTAGTATTTGTTTTCATATTAATTATAAAAGTATTTTAGTCATTTCTTTGACAGTTTTCAATAAATATAATAATGTAACAGATGAATATTGTTTGTAGAAATGATACAGACTTTTATGAGGTGAAAAAATGGTTATAACTTGTCTTGATTTGGAAGGTGTTCTTGTTCCTGAAATTTGGATTGCTTTTGCAGATGCTGTAGGAATTCCTGAATTACGTCGTACAACCCGCGATGAGCCTGATTACGATAAATTAATGAAATTCAGACTTGCAATTCTTAAAGAACATGGTCTTGGATTAAAGGAAATTCAGGAAACAATTAAAAAAATTGATCCTCTTCCTGGTGCAAAAGAATTTATGGATGAATTAAGAAAAACTTGTCAGACAATTATTCTTAGTGATACATTTGAACAGTTTGCTGCACCATTAATGGAAAAACTTGGAATGCCAACAATTTTCTGTAATACACTTGAAGTTGCTGAAAATGGTGAAATAACTGGCTATAAAATGCGTTGTGAAAAAAGTAAACTTACAACAGTAAAAGCTTTACAGTCAATTGGTTATGAAACAATTGCTTCTGGTGATAGTTTTAATGATTTAGGAATGATTCAGGCTTCAAAAGCAGGTTTCTTATTCCGTTCAACTGAACAGATTATTAAAGATTATCCTCAGTATCCGGCATTTACTGAATATAAAGATTTGCTTAATGCAATTAAAGAGGCAATTAAAAAATAATCTGCAAATTTTACGAAAAAGATTTGCTTTTTGTTTTTTTTATTATATTTATAATACATAGAGTTTGTGTATTAAAGGAGATAGAAAATGAAAAAAATTATTGCACTTGCTGTAACATCATTACTTATGGTTTCTTCAACTTTTGCTTTAGGCCTTTCAATTGGTGCAAAAGGAAATCTTGGAACAACTGTATCAAATGACTGGGCTGAAGTAGGAACAGACTTGAAAGGACTTTCAATGAATTCTGAATTTGACGGTGGATTTGGTGCTTATGTAAATGTTGGTATTATTGGTGGACTTGGAGTTCAGGTTGAAGCCGACGTAACAAAAAGTACAATTCAGTTCAAAGGTGCTTCTACACAGGAAGCTATTGATTCAAACAACTGGGAAACAAAGAATTTTGATTCATGGTTAGTTGATGTTCCTGTAATGCTCTGGGGAAGCCTTGATTTCTGGAAGTTCAATTTAGGTTTCGGAGTTGGTCCAAACTTCTCTTTCAACCTTGATGCAACAGACAGAGCTTCTTTTGAAGCAGCTGGAAACTATTTAAGCAAAGTTTATACAGACAAATTGTATACACTTGGTCTTGCTTTAGGTGTTGATGGAAAATTCTACATTACAGATAATTTTGCTATTGTTGCAAGTGGACGTTATATCGGAAACTTTGAAAAAACAACTGCAACTTATCCAATTGAAGGTGGAGAAGGAATTGATTATCCTTGGATTGAATTCAAGAGAAACTCACTTTACGGTGGAGTAGGTGTAGAACTTAAATTATTCTAATTTTTAATTAGATAAAAAACGGGCTGTCTTCTGGAAAGTTTTAATAACTTACAGGACAGCTCTTTTTTTTGCCCAAATTATATCAAATAACTAGTTTATCTTTCAAAAAAATAAAACTTGCATTAAAATATTAATATGGAACGACTTGATAAAATATTGTCCCACGAAGGATTTGGATCTCGAAAAGACATAAGAAAACTTTTACGAAAATATGAAGTTCTGGTAAATCAGGAAAGAGTATACGATCCTTCACTTCAGATTAATGTTGAAAAAGATATAATTGTAGTTGATGGGGAAGAAATTGATCTTCATGAACACATTTATTTAATGATGAATAAAGTAATGCATACAATTTCTTCTAACAAGGATGGAGAACATCAGACAGTTTTTGATTTGCTGGATGACAGTTTTAAAACTCCTTATATTCAAAGTAAACTTCATCTTATTGGCCGTCTTGATATGGATACAGAAGGTTTACTTCTTTTTACAACCGACGGAGAATTAACGCATCGTCTAATTTCTCCAAAATCTCATATCAGTAAAACTTATTTATGTATTCTTGAACATAAAGAAACAGAAGAACATAAACTTCAGATTCAAAAAGCTTTTGAACAGGGAATTGAAGTTGGTCCGGAAGATAATGAAGCAGGATTTAAATGTGAACCTGCAATTGTAAAATGGCCGTCAGAAGCTGAAATTCAAAAATATCTGGAAAAATCATCTTATGTAAAAAATCCGGAACATGATTTTGCGCTTTTAACAATTTACGAAGGAAAATACCATCAGGTAAAAAGAATGTTTGCTGCAGTAGATAATAAAATTGCCTTTCTAAAAAGAGTTCTTGTCGGTTCTCTTGAATTAGATTTAAATTTGTTGCCTGGCGAATATAAATATCTTGATGATAAAGATTTAGAAAAATTAAATTAATTATATAGAGGTTTATGGAAAAAAAATGAATGTAACAATTGCTTGTGATGTTTTAGGTGAAGCAAATAATGGTACAACAATAGCAACTCTTAATTTTATCAGATATTTGATAAAAAAAGGGCACAATGTAAAAGTTATATCAAATGATTTTGGAAATTGCGATATTCCAGAAGAAAATCAATGTTTACTTCCAACTTTGGATTTAGGAAGTCTTGCAAATAAGATTATTGCAAAAAATGGAGTTTCTCTTGCTAAAATAGACAATAAAGTTCTTGTTGAAGCAATAGAAAGAGCAGATGTTGTTCATATTCAGTTTCCTTTAATGATTGGACGTGCTGCCGTAAAAATTGCTAAACATCTTGATAAACCAATTACTGCAAGTTTTCATTGTCAGGCTGAAAATGTTTCTACTCATGTTGGAATGCAAAATAATCTGATTGTAAGTAAAGCAATTTACAAAGATTTCTATCTCCGTATTTATAAGGATTGTGATTGTGTTCATTATCCTACAGTTTTTATTAAAAAGACTTTTGAAAAAGCCTGCCATCATAAAACAAATGCATTTGTAATTTCAAATGGTGTAAATACAATTTATGCAAATCATCATCTGGAAAAGAAAAACGAAAAATTTACAATTGCTTCTACTGGTCGATTAAGTCATGAAAAAGCTCAGGATGTTTTAATAAAGGCAGTTTCTATGTCAAAATATAAGGATAAAATTGCCCTTAAGTTTGCAGGTGAAGGTCCTTTACTGGAAAAATATACAGAACTTGCCCAAAATCTTGGTGTTGATGCAAATTTCAGTTTTTATTCAAGAACTGCTCTTGTGGATTTATTAAACAGTGCTGATTTGTATGTTCATTCGGCATTTATTGAAATAGAAGCAATTTCTTGTATTGAAGCAATTTGTTGTGGTCTTGTTCCTGTTATTTCAAATGCAAAACGAAGCGCCACAAAAGCTTTTGCTTTGGATGAAAAATCACTTTTTGCAGAAAATAGTCCTAAAGATCTGGCAAAAAAAATTGATTATTGGATTGAGCATCCGGAAGAAAAAGCCGATTATGTTAAAAAGTACGAAATTATGAGTAAGCAGTTTGAACAGGAAGAATGTATGAAGCAAATGGAAGAAATGCTTATTGAAGCAAAAAGAATCCATTAATTAGAAAAGGAGTTATATAAATGAAGAAAATTACCAATGAAAATGAAGCTGTTATTAAAAATCGTCTTAATATTTCTACTATTATAATGACTGTTGTAATTGCTATTATTGTCTTAGTTATTTGTTTTACAGCAAAATTAAGATTCAGTTCAACTTATAATCCTGAACTAAAAGAAGAAGCTGTTAGTAAAATGCTGGAATTCCATAATGGTTTTAATTCCGAAATGGCTCTTGCATCACAAATGGCAAAGTCTCCAGTAATTGTTGCTTACATGGAAAATCCGGAAAATGAAGAACTGGCTGCATTAGGTATTAAAGAAATTGAATCTTACCAGAATTCATTTAAAAGCCACATTACATTCTGGATTGGGGACAAAGATTTAAAATATTACTCAAACGGAAATTATATTTATACTCTTGATAAATCAGATCCAACCAGTGCCTGGTATTTAAATTGTATGAAACTTAAAGGTGATTACGAATTAAATGTTGATTATGATATTGGTCTTAAAGTTACAAATGTCTGGGTAAATGCTGTAGTTCGTAATAAAAATGGTGAAGCAATAGGTTTAATTGGTACAGGAATTTCTCTGGATTCATTTATTTCAGAAATGTACGAAACTTTAAATCCAAAGTTCACAATGTACATGTACAATAAATTAAAAGAAACAACAGCTTCTTTAGATTCATCTCATCTGGAAAATAAAACTCCAATTACTGAAGTTATTCCTGCAATTGCAGATAAATCAATTATGCCAGAAACTGAAACTGTAATCAGTACAAGAAAAGGTAATTACATGATTGTACCAATGCCAGAATTAGGATGGTATATGCTTTTGTTCAAACCTTTCACAGTTGGTGATTTCTTTAAAGTTTCTATAATTCAATTTATTGTTCTAGTTCTTGCTGTTGCATTCTGGGTTATTATTCTTACATTAAATCATTTAATTACTCCATTAGGTGTTTTGCAGGCTACAGTTGAAGGTATTGCCAACGGAAATGCTGATTTAACTAAACGAATTGAACTTAAAACAAAATCTTCTATGAAAGTACTTCAGAAACTGGTTGCAAGTTTTAATCAGTTTGTTGGAAAACTTCAGACAATTATTAAAAGTGTTAAATCTTCAAAAGATGAATTGATTGCTTCTGGAACTGAACTTCATGATGGAACAACTCTTACCACAGATTCAATTAATGGAATTATTACAAATGTTAAATCTTTTGCAGATAATCTTCAGATTCAGTCAAATGGTGTAGAAGAAACTGCTTCTTCTGTAAATAATCTATATTCTAATTTTGAACGATTGGAAAATTCTGTAAAAGATCAGGCTTCCAGTGTTGAACAGGCTGCAACTGCTGTAGAAACAATGATAGAAGATATTAATCTTGTAAATTCATCTGTTGTTGAACTTTCAACTTCTTTTGAATCCTTAAAAGCGGAAGCTTCTCTTGGTGTAAAAAAACAGGAAGAAGTCAGCGAAAAAATTCAGAAAATTAAGGAACAGTCAGAAATTCTTCAGAGTGCCAACGAAATTATTGCCAGCATTGCAGAACAGACAAATCTTCTTGCAATGAATGCCGCAATTGAAGCAGCTCATGCCGGTGAAGCAGGAAAAGGTTTCTCTGTAGTTGCCGATGAAATTCGAAAATTGTCAGAAACTTCATCTGAACAGTCAAATACAATTGGAGAACAGCTGGCAACAATTCAGGCTTCCATTGAAAGTATTGCACAGACTTCTTTTGAATCTCAGGATACCTTTAATTCAGTTTCCGATGATATTAAAAAGACAAACGAAGTTGTTACAGCAATTTCAAATGCTATGGACCGCCAGACCAGCAGTTCAAATATGATTAACGGTGCAATTGATGTATTAAATTCCAGTATGTCAAATATTAAAGATGCAACAGCTGAAATGTCTGGAAAGAGTCGTCAGATTCTTGATGAAATGAACAATCTTCAGAATGCAACTTATAATATGAAGCTCAGTATGGAAGAAATGAGTGCTGGAACCGAAAAAATCAGTGAAACTGGTTCTCATCTTGCCGCTCTTGCAGATAGTGTTGATGACTCTATTAAGAAAATCGGTGACGAAATCGATCAGTTTAATGTTTAATTATTTACAAAACTCTATCAACCTTGTATTATAATAGGTAAATAGAGGTTTGTATGATTGTATCCACACGAGGAAGATATGCTTTGCGAGTAATGATTGATCTTGCAGAGCATTCTGAAGAAGAAAGAATTCCATTAAAAGAAATCTCTGCCCGTCAGGAAATTTCACAAAAATATCTGGAAGCAATAATGACTTTGCTTTCGAAAAACGGTTTTGTTGATGCGGTTCATGGAAAAGGTGGTGGATATAAATTAAACCGTGAAGCCAAAGACTATAAAGTTGGAGAAATTTTACGCTTAACAGAAGGTTCTTTGGCTCCAGTTTCTTGTCTTGAAAAAAATGCTCCAGAATGTCCAAAACATAATAGTTGCAGAACAATTTCAATGTGGACCAAACTTGATAATCTGGTTTCGGGATATCTGGATTCCGTTTCTATTGCAGATTTAATGCAAAAATAATAACACAGGATTTTATATGAATTACATAATGCAGGATTTACCAAAAGCCGGGGACACTGTAGTTGTTGGGCTTTCTGGAGGTGTTGATTCAACTTTAACTGCTCTTTTACTAAAAGAAAAAGGTTGCAAGGTAATTGGCGTTACTATGTCCATGTGGGATGGAAGTATTCCAATTGTAAATGCTGAAAAACATGTTAAAGATGCCTGCTATAGTCCTGGAGAAGCTGAAGATATTGAAGCCTGTAAAAAGTTTTGTCAGGAACAGGGAATTGAATATCATGTTGTAGATGTTCAGAAAGCTTATGCCAGAGAAGTTCTTGAATATTTTAAATCTGAATATCGTTCTGGAAGAACTCCAAATCCTTGTATTCGATGTAACCGCTATGTAAAATTCGGAGCTTTACTGGAAGGAATCAAAGCTTTAGATATTAAATATGATTATTTTTGTACTGGGCATTATGCAAAAATTGTACGCCCGGAAACAGGTTTATTTGGTACAGACGTTCGTCCATATATGGTTGCAGGTGCAGCTGATGTAACAAAAGATCAGACATATTTTGTATATCGTCTTCCAGATGAAATTCTTTCTAAAGTCAGATTCCCTCTAGCAACTGTTAAAAAATCTGAAGTTTTTGAAATGGCAAGAAAAGCAGGTTTAGCAGCAGCCGAAAGAGCAGAGAGTCAGGATTTTATTGGTGAAGAATATTTTGACATTCTTTTTGCAGATAAGCCTTCCATTCCTGGTGATATTATTGATCTTGATGGAAAAGTTTTAGGACGTCATAGAGGAATTGAACATTATACAATTGGACAGCGCAGAGGATTGGGAGTGGCTTTAAATTATCCTGCATATGTACAGGCCATTGATCCTAAAAATAACCTTGTTGTTCTTGCGCCAAATGATGCATTAAATTCTGCTGGACTTGTTGCAGATGATTTTGTGTGGCCGGGAAATGTTGAACCAAAAGAACCATTTGAAGCAATGGTAAAAATAAGATTAGCCAGTCGTCCGGTAAAAGCTGTAATTGAAAAATATATTCCATTGGAAGGTGAAGAATTTGTTGGCACACCATGGAAGATTACATTTGCAGAACCACAGAGAGCTGTTGCTCCAGGACAATCTGCAGTTCTTTATAATGACAGTGTAATAGTTGGTGGCGGAATTATTTCAAAGGTAATTCAATCCTGACTCTGGCACCGGTTGGCGAGAATCTGGCATTGTGAGCAGAAATATTTCCGTTCATTGATTCACAGATTGTTTTTGCAATTGAAAGTCCTAATCCTGAACCACCAGCCGATCTTGTATGAGCTTCATCTCCACGGTAGAATCGTTCAAATACGTGAGGAATGTTTTCTTCGCCAAAACCAGGTCCATTATCTTCAATTTCAATAACGACTTTATTGTTTTCTACAACACAGGATAAAAATAATGTAGTTGGATCTGGTGCAAATTTCAAACTGTTGGAAATAATAACTGTAAATACCTGATGTAAAAGTTCAATATCTCCATGAACTTTAATATCAAGATTTTCGTCATATTTGAAAATAGTTCCAGGTTTTACACTTAAAGTTTCTTCTCTTAATCTGCTGAACATCTGATTAATATCAAAAATTTCCCAGTTTGGCTGAACTCTGCCGCTTTCCAGTCTGCTCATTTGCAAAAGATTTGTAATTATGGCTTCCATGGATTTTGTTTCATTAATGATTGTTCCCAGTGATTTTTCCAGTTGAGCAGGATCGTCTTTTCCCCATCGTCGTAAAAGATTTGCCTGTCCTAAAATAACAGCAACAGGAGTTTTTAATTCGTGGGAAACATCACTTGTAAACTGACGTTCACGGTCAAAATCAGATTTTAATCTTATAAATAAATCGTTAAAAGTATTTGCAAGATTGTTTAATTCATCGTCCCGTTTAGAAACCGGCAGCAAAGTGTCCAGATTTGTACTGCTGATTTTTTTTGCACTGGAAGTCATTTTTACAACCGGGGACATAGTATGTCTTGTCATAAAAATTGAAACAACAAAACAAATCAAAAGAACAGGAATAATTGTCCATAAAATTACATTTGGAATTTCTGTGGTAAATTTTGAGGCAGAATCGGTATCAAGATTTGAAGCAGTAATTATTGTAATTTTATGACCTTCTATAAAAGAATCTTTTGAATAGTAAAGAATGTTCAAATCACCATCAATAAAGTAATCTTTTGCAAGATAAGTTGCTGTTATTCCATTTGTAGAAGGTAAATATGGAAGGTAAGGATCATTTGAAGCAATAACTTCCTGATTTTCATCATAAGCTATATATGTAAGATAATATGGAAGATCAGGATTTGCATAATCTTCATCAGAATTGATTGTGTTGTAATATAAAGTTGCTTCAATATTTTCTGCCGCAAGAATTAATTCATCATCTTTTTGATTTTGAATGCTTTTTGCAATAAATGCTGAAAAAGAAACTGAAAGAATTAAAACTGCAGCAGTCAGAATTATGGTAAAAAGAATTGAAAGTCTAAAAGCTACACTGTGAAAAAAAGATTTCATTTTTCGCTTCCATCAATCATCATATATCCCATTCCACGAACAGTTTTAATATATGTTTCATTGGCAGCCTGATCAATTTTTGTTCTTAAATATCCAATGTAAACGTCTACAGTATTTTCATCCAGATAGTGGTCTTTTCCCCAGATAACATCAATAATCTGGTCACGGCTCATAACCTGATTGATTTTTTCCATAAACATTTTAAGCATCATAAATTCAGTTTTTGATAAAGTTAAGTCCTGACCTTTTAATGTAACTTTCATGCTTTCTGGAATCATTTCAAGATCACGATTTTTCAGATGTAAAGGACCCGCATTTGAAACGCTGGTTGCTCTTCGTAAAACTGCTCTCATTCTTGCAAGAAGTTCTTCAATTTCAAATGGTTTTGGAATGTAATCATCAGCACCTGCATCAAGACCATTAACTCTATCATAAGTTTCACCACGAGCAGTAACAAGAATTACCGGTGTATTTGAAGTTTTTCTGATTCTTCTTAAAACTTCCAGACCGCTTAATTCAGGAAGCATTACATCAAGAAGAATTAAATCTGGATTAAAAGATTCAAATTTATCTAAAGCTTCACGACCTGTTGCTGCAATTTCAGTTTCAAAACCTTCGTGTTTAAGTTCAAGATTTACAAAATCACTTATTCCGGCGTCATCTTCTACAATTAAAATTTTTTCCATAATGTTTGTCCTTTGAGTTTAGTTTATTATAACAGTTTCTGGTGACATAGTCTTGCCATCAAATGATTTTATGTTTGAAAGTTGAATTGTTAAAGGTAAAGATTCATTTACTGTAAATCTGGCAGTTGTTCCTTCCCGATTGAAAGTGATTCTTACAGAACTGCTTAATGATTTTCCATTTATCTGAACATTTCTTGAAGTTAATGATTGAGGATTTACTGGTTCAGAAAAAGTAAGTGTAATCTGTACTCCATCAGAAGTTTCCTGACCGAAATAATTTTCCAGAGTTAATTCTTCATCTGAAAAACTTTTTCTCTGACCTCTGAAATTACGCTGAGCTTCCATAGAGAAAAGAACTGTAAATGTTAAAATGATTAATAAGAAAATTTGTTTTTTCATCTTTAATAGTATAAATCAAGAAAAAATGTTTTTAAATAATTTCTTTCTAAGAATTCTCTTATTTTTCTCTTAGTATTTGTTAAGGTTTTCTGAAAATAAAAACTATATATTTAAGATATATTAAAAAACAACAGGAGAAAATTATGAGAAACGTAAAAAAGATTCTTTTATCAACTTTAATGGCAAGTCTTTCAGGCTCAATGATTTTTGCAGCAGGAAATGTTACACAATATGACAATGTTCTTAGTGGTAAAAATTCAGGACTTTCAAAAAGCCAGATTATTATTTATGCAGATGATGATGACACTATAGTAATTAAACCAGTTGAATCTGGAAAAGGTGACAACAGACCTGTAGTAAAACCTGTAAAACCAGAAGTTAAACCTTCAAAACCAGAAGTAAAACCAGTTAAGCCAGAAGTTAAACCTGCAAAACCTGCAGATAAACCTTCAAAAACTGATTGTACAACAAAAGTTAAGAAGGAAAAGAAAACTAGAAAACACCATAAAAAAGTATATAAACATGAAACAAATGGTGTCTGGCCTTCAAAACCAGCTGGTACTACTAAACCTGCAGTTCCACCAAAAGTTGGAAATAGTGGAAAAACAGACAACAGACCAGTTGTTGTTCCTGTAGTCGTTCCTGCTAAACCAGTAAAACCTGTTGCAGCAGAAACAAAACCTGCAAAAGGAAACAATGGTATTGGAAATAAATACGGACATAAAAAGAATAAGAAAAACAAGTTTGAAGATGAATATTTATCCGGCGGTTATCTCTTTGAAACACGCGGTAAATAAATAAAACTAAAAGTTGGGACTGTTCAGAAACTTTTTTGGACAGTCCCTTTTTTTTAATTTGTTCGTCGTTTACTTATAGAAACTCCGTCACCTAAAGAATAAAAGGTTGTTTCAAATTCCTGATTCTGTTTAAGAAATTCTACATATTTTCTGATTTTTTTTACAAGCTTAATTGTACTGTAATTGTGGGTAAGACTTAAATCTTCTACCATTCCATGAAAGCTTAAATTGTCACTGAAAATAACACCATCTTCTGTAAGATTATTTTTATATTTTTCAAAAAATTTAATGTATTGGGCTTTTGCCGCATCAATAAAAATCAAATCAAATTTATCTTCCAGTTCAACAGTCATGGCATCCCCGTTGATTAATGTGATTCTGTCAGATAAACCGCAATCAGCTACATTTTGTCTTGCCTGAATATGTCGGTCAATGTCGATTTCAATTGATGTAACAAGAATATCTTCTCTTGCTTTTGCAAATTTAATTGTTGAATAGCCAATGGCTGTACCAATTTCCAGAACTTTTTTTACGTTATGTTCCTTTATATATTGAAGCATAAATTCAATTCCGTCTTCCTGCATAATTGGAACTGAATTCTTTCTGGCATAAGTTTTTATATCTTTTTCTTCTTCCATAGTTTTAGAATTATTACATTAAATTTATTCCTTTTCAATTATTCTATACATTGCATTTCGGTTTTTTTTTATTATAATTATATATAGGAAAGAAAAATGACTCAGATTTTTGATGATTGGACAGCCTACGATGACTGGTTAATAGAAAATTATTCTCTCTATAATATATATGAAGTAAACGAAGTTGAAGGCAAAATTCATATTGAATATTGTAATAAAGGTGAATTAAATTCAATTTTGGAAAAGAATAAAAAAGCAGAATAAAGTTTATGATGGAAAATCAGCAGGAAAACGGAAATTCACAAAATAAAAATTCTCATGTTGCAAGAAAATTATTTCTGACAATTATTATTGCTGTTGCATTGGTCTTTTTTATCAGAGCAATTACTAATACTTCGGGATTAAAAACAGTTTCCAGCGGTGTTCCAGAAAAAAATTTTACAGATCCAAATAAAGTTACAAAAGAAGAAAAAGAGCAGGGGTTTACAACTGAACGTATTTATAAACATTTTCAGGATTTTATAGAATTGTATTTTCCAGATGACAAAGATGCTTTTGAAGGCTGGACAGTTCAATATAAAAAAAATGAAGAATGGAACAATGTAAGCTGGACTTCATCTGATGGTGGTACAACTTCTGGTCATTATGAAGGCATGTGTGATTACGGTGCCAAAATTATTTATTTAAATGATGATTATTTTCCAAGATATGACAGTCACGATGATGTTTTAATTCACGAAATGATTCATGTAGTTCATCCTTCGGCAGGACACCAGGGTGAATTTATGGATGAATGTACACGAATCGGTAAAATTTCCCCATTCACCAGAGCGAGAATTTATGGCTATAGTGGCTGGGGAAGTGTAGAGTAATTTATTTTAAAAGCATGTGGATTAATTTATCCCACAGATTCTTGTATGGCTGGTAACGCATTGGCATATCAATCCAGTTTTTCTTTTCAAGAACGCTTTTATAGTGGCTGAATGTTTCAAAACCTTTTTTTCCGTGGTAAGAACCCATTCCGCTTTCACCAAATCCACCAAATCCCATTTCGCTTGTTGCAAGATGAACGATTGTATCATTAATACAGCCGCCGCCAAATCCGCAGGTTTTAATCACTTTTTTAGCAGTTTTTTTATTGTTTGTAAAAATGTACAAAGCAAGAGGATGTTCCATAGAATTGATTGTCTGGATAATTTCATCAATGTAAGTGAAAGTTAAAATTGGCATTACTGGTCCAAAAATTTCTTCTTTCATTACTGCATCGTTAAAAGTTACATTGTTCATAACAGTTGGTTCAATCTGTAAAGTTTCTGGATTTGAATTACCTCCAAGAACAACTTTAGATTTATCAATTAAACCACACACTCTTTCAAAATGTTTCTGATTAATCATTTTACCATAATCAGGATTTTCAAGAGGTTTTTCTCCAAACTGACGTTTTATTTCAGAAATTACAGCTTCAACAAATTTTTCCTGAACAGATTTGTGAACGTAAACATAATCTGGAGCAACACATGTTTGTCCGCAGTTTAAATATTTTCCAAAAACTAAACGACGGGCAGCAACTTTAAGATTTGCTTTTTCATCAATAATACAAGGACTTTTTCCTCCAAGTTCCAGAGTAACTGGAGTTAAATGTTCTGCTGCACGACGCATTACTTCTTTACCAACATTTTTACTTCCTGTAAAGAAAATATAATCGAAATGTTCATCAAGAAGATAGGTATTTTCTGAACGACCGCCTGTTATTGTTGTTACGTAAGCTGGTTCAAAACATTCAGAAATCAAATCCTGTATAATTTTTGTAGAAGCAGGAGAATAGGCACTTGGTTTTACAACAACTGTATTTCCTGCTGCAATAGCATCTGCCAAAGCATCGATTGTTAAGAGAATAGGATAATTCCATGGACTCATAATTAAAGTTACGCCATAAGGTGAAGGATGAACTTTACTTGTTGAGTGAAAATGAGCAAGAGGAGTTCCAACTCTTTTTGCTTTTGCAAATCTTTTAAGATGTTTAATCATGTAGGAAATTTCAGAAAGACTTAATCCTGATTCACACATGTAACTTTCAAAAGCACTTTTTCCTAAATCAGCTTTTAATGAAGCATTAATTTTATTAATGTCACGAAGCATTACAGAACGAAGTTTTTTTAACGCGTTAATTCTGTATTTTACGTCTAATGTTACGCCTGTATTAAAAAATGCCCGCTGTGTTTCTACAATTCTTACAATTTCTTCTTTTGTCATAATTTTCCTCCCTGATTATTTTGTTTTTAATTCGTAATAAAAATGTTCAAGTTCTTTTGCATTCCATAAAACTGGTACTGGATACAAAGGATTTGCTTCTTTATCAGCATGTTTACTAAGGGCTGGAATATCTTCTTCTTTAATTTCGTTAAAAGAAGTTCCAATTCCAAATTTCTTATTTTTTTCTTCAATTGCAGCAATAAATTTTTCTGCAGCAACCTGAATATTTTCCGATTCTTCTGCAACTCCTGCTGCAACGGCAAGTTTTGCAAGTTTTTTCCATGCTTTGCTTCCGTATGCTTTAAGAATGTGAGGAAGAATTATTGCATTTGCCAAACCATGTGGAGTGTTGTAATAACCTCCAAGACTATGGGCAATTGCGTGAACATAACCTACATATGAAACAGTAAATGCGCAGCCTGCGTAGAAGGAAGCTTCCAGCATGTTTTTTCTTGCAGTTTCATTTGAACCGTTGGCAACTGCTTCTTCAAGATTTTCAAAAATAAGTTTAGTTGCATCTAAAGCATATTTACGGGTTTTTTTAGTAGTTGAACCACCAATAAATGCTTCTACAGCGTGAGTTAATGCGTCCATACCTGTAGAAGATGTTATGTTTGCAGGAAGGGACAGAGTAACTTTTGGTTCAAGAACAGCATATCTTGGAATTAATGGAAAATCATTAATTGCATATTTTTGTTTAGTAACAGGATTTCTGATTACAGCAGCTAAAGTAGTTTCACTTCCGGTTCCGGCTGTAGTTGGAACTGCAATAAGTAATGGCAATTTTTTCCATACTTTTAAGATTCCACCTAATTGATCCAATGTTTTTTTAGGGCGGGCAATTCTTACTCCAAGACCTTTTGCACAGTCCATAGAAGAACCGCCTCCAAAACCGATGATAGAATCACAATTGTTTGCTTTATAAATTTCCAAAGCTTCTGCTACATTATCTGTAGTTGGATTAGCAGTTGTTTTATCATAAAGGAAATAAGGAATATTTTTTGATTCAAGAACAGATTTAAGTCCGTCTAATAAACCAATTTTTGAAATAAACTGATCAGTAACAATAATTACTCTAGATTTTTTTTCTTTTTCTAAAACTGCTGGAAGATTTTCAAAACCATTAATTAATTCAGGTTGTCTGTAAGGTAAAATAGGGATTGCGATTTTAAAACATTTTTGAAATATTCGACAATAAATTTTTTTTACAATGTTCATAGTAATTTTCCTGTTTTTTTGATTTTATCCGTGTACTAACATTTTGTTTATTTCTTTTATTATGACATAAAATGTGATAATGTCAATTGAATCATAAACAGGGAGAGCAAATGTAACAATAAATAAAAAAAATTGTTCTATATATAATAGAAATAATTTAAAAAATAACCGCTACATTTTATTTTTGATGTATAATTATACCGAGGATTTTAGCAGATGAAGAAAATTAAATTTTTTACTGTGATTGCAACAATTTCTGTTTTATTTTCAACATTTTTTACTGGTTGTATAATGGCACCTGAAGTTTCAGAGCCCGATACTCTTACTCCCTATGAATATGGAATTTGGGAAAATCTTCTTGTAAGCGGTGTAATGCCTGATGGTGAAAGTGTACAGGTTTTTCTTGATGCAACAACCGGCGAAACTGTAATTTACAATAAACCAGAAATTGACAAATTTATGTATGATAAAAATCTTACTTATGAAGAATTTGCCTATTTAGTAAAAAAATTTCCTCCAGAGCGTTCTGCCACTTCTGTAACTAATGTCGAAGAAAAAGATATGCCGGAACCTGAATATATTGGTGAATTTGCATATTCTGATGAAACTAAAGCTTTGTATTTTTCTGCATTTGATGGGGAAGATACAATTTATTGTAAAGTTTCAAATTTAAATTTACAAATAGATTTAAAAGATGAAGATCAATATTCTTATGTTGCAAAAAATCTTACAAAATCAACAGAAGAAGCTTTAGAAAAATGCAAAAATGATGCTTCAGTTCTTCTTAAAAATAAAATGTCTGATCTTGAAGATTTAAACAGATTTTTTGGAAAGTTTTCAATGAATTACAATGTTGAAGAAGATAAATTCTTTGTTGTAATTCAGGGAACTTCATACGAAGTAAGTGCTACAAATGCAATTATTGAAATTGATAACAGAATTGATGAAGCTCCATTTAATAAATATCGTTATGATTATCAATTGAACGATCTTTTGGAAAATCCTGATTTTGCACTTCCTTTTAAAAAATGGATTGAAAAGGCCTGTGCTTTCGATAAAAGATTAATTTTTAATACTTATCCAAAAATCAATAAATTTTTCAGAGAATTGAATGCAGTGAGCCGTAGAGATTCTGATTATATGGTAATTCCATGTCTCGAATACGCTGATAATTATTTAAAGAATCTGAAAATTGATGAAGATTTATTTGATAACAATAAAATTACAGTTGAAGAAATTCAAAAAGATAAATTGTATTATTTTTATAATGTAAGATTTACAGATACTTCAGTTCCTTTCTCATTACAGGGAGTTATTCATATGGGAGACAGTTCATCAGGTTATTCTCATTTGGAATTGGGAATTAATCGTGATGGAAAAAATCTTTCGCCAAAAGAATATGGAACTGCGCCTAAATGGTTTGAGATTGCGTATAACAATTATAATCGAACCTCATATTCTGAATATAAAAATGTATTTAAATTACGTCAGGATCTTGAAGAATTATTTTTTTATTATTGGGCAATGATTCAGTAATCTTTTTTTAATAGTTTTTGCTCTGTCCCTTTTGTTATGTTATAATTATTTCTCGTAAACGGGAGGAATCTATGTTCTATTATTATGGATTTGACTGGACATACCTGGTTTTTATTGTTCCAGCAATGCTTTTAAGTGTAATTGCTCAGGCAATGGTAAAAAGTCGTTTTGCAAAATACGACAGAGTTCAGACAAAAAGAAATTTAACTGGAGCTCAGGCTGCGGCTTTGTTATTACAAGCAAATGGAATTACAGATGTTCAGATTAAACATATTGGCGGTGAATTAACAGATAACTACAATCCATCTACAAAAGTTTTAAGCTTAAGTGATGCAACTTATTCAAGTACATCAATTGCGGCTGTTGGAGTTGCTGCTCATGAAACTGGACATGCAATTCAGCATCATGTAAATTATTTTCCATTGGTATTTAGAAGAACTTTGGTTCCGGTAGCAAATATTGGTTCAAGACTTGGTCCTGTAATGGCATTAGCTGGAATTGGTTTTGGAATTGGACTTTCATCAAAAGGCCCAACTCCTCTTTTTCAGTTGATTGCAAATATTGGTTTGATTTTATTTGGACTTTCAGTTTTGTTTTATATTGTAACATTACCAGTTGAATTTAACGCTTCTCACCGAGCATTGAAAATTCTGAAAGAATCTGGAGCCTTTACTGATTCACAGGAAGTTAGCGGTGCTAGAAAAGTATTGTGGGCTGCAGCAATGACTTATGTTGCATCAGCATTAACTGCAATTGGTTCATTCCTGAGAATTTTACTTCTTGTCCGAAGACGATCTGACAGATAAAAAAAATTGTTAAATAAAAAAAGGACTGTTTTGTTTGTACTTAATAGAGTACTTTTACAGAACAGTCCTTTTTTTTGACTTATCGTTTTTCCAATGGAATAAATTCTCTTTCTTCGGAAACGTTTTTGTAAGCAGGTCTATAAATTCTTCCACCACTTACAATTTCTTCGATTCGGTGGGCAGACCAACCTGCAATTCTGGAAATTGCGAAAATTGGTGTGAACAATTCACTTGGAATGTTAAGCATTGTATAAACAAATCCTGAATAGAAGTCTACATTTGCACAAACTTTTTTGTTTGATTTGTGAACTTCCTGAATAATTCCAGGGGCAACTTTTTCAATTAAATTGTAAAGTTCAAATTCTTCCATGCAGCCTTTTTCTGCAGCCAATTCTCTTGCTTTTGCTTTAAGTAATACTTCACGAGGATCGCTGATTGTATAAACAGCATGACCCATTCCGTATACAAGGCCAGATTTATCAAATGCCTGTTTTGTAGCAATCTTTCTAATATAATCAGAAACTTCTTTTTCGCTAGACCAGTCTTTTACATTTTCTTTAATATCCTGCATCATTTCTACAACGCGAATATTTGCTCCACCATGACGGCGTCCTTTTAAAGACCCAACAGCTGCGGCAATAGCAGAATAAGTATCTGTATCAGCAGAAGAAACAACGTGAACTGTTAAAGAAGAGTTGTTACCGCCACCATGTTCAGCATGAAGAATAAGTGCCAGGTCAAGAATTTCTGCTTCAAGACGAGAGTATTGTTTGTCAGAACGGATTAAACGTAAAAAGTTTTCTGCAGTAGAAAGTTCTGGTTTTGGATTATGAATAAACATACTTTTGTTATCGTAGTAACGACGTTTTGCCTGATAACCATATGCAGCAAGTGAAGAAAAACGTGCAATTAACTGAATACACTGTTTTACAACATTTCCAACTGAACGATTTTCTGCATCCTCATCATAAGAATAGCTGGCAAGAACTCCACGAGCAATCTTATTCATAATATCGCTGGAAGGAGCTTTCATAATCATATCTTCTGTAAAGTTTGGAGGAAGTACACGACATTCTCCAAGGTAAGAAGAGAATTTTGCTAACTGATCTTTTGTAGGTAATTCACCAAAAAGAAGAAGGTATGCAGTCTGTTCAAAACCGAACTGTTTATTTTTTACTGCATCTTTAATTAAATCTTCAACATTATAACCGCGATAAATCAATCTTCCAGGAACAGGAACTTTTTCGCCGTTTTGAATTTCGTATCCAACAACATCACCAATTCTTGTAAGACCAACAAGAACACCTGTTCCATTTGCATTTCGGAGACCACGTTTTACATCATACTTTGTATATAATTCTGGCTTAATAGGGTCGTTATGAATAGCCAGTTTTTCAAGCTTTCTAAGAATTGCCTGTTCTTCATGTTTTGTAGTCATTTGCGCCTCCGTTGGCATTTTATGCAGTTTATCCCAATTTTTTGTATAAAACTTGCATATTTATGCAATAAAATTGAAAGATTATAAATAAGTATACGAATAAATATGTTTTTATGCAATTACATTAATTCGTTTTTATACCAAGGAATGCTGGTACTTTTCTTTGAAAAAACGGTTTTTGAACTTCTTTTGTATAAATGCATAACCCTGTTGAATGGCCGCCATCAAACTGAAGTGCATCGTTGCAGCCAAGATTTTTTAAAATAAAGGCACATTCTTCATAAGTCAGTCCATTTTGATCATCCAGACTAAAATCGGGAGTTGCTGCAAAGATGTAAAGAAATCTTCCTTCAGAATCAATTCCACAAGCTGTACGGGAACGACGGATAGATTCAAAAGTAGAAATGTTTCCATCCTTTAAGATTTGGAAAAATCCACCGATAACATAATCATATTTTTTTGATGATACTAAATAAGCTGATTGGGGACAGAGCAAATCTGCTCTAAGTTTATTGTCGATATTCCTGTAAAATCCAACTGCAGCGTAGTCATTTCGTTTTACAGACATAGAAATTAAAACTTTATTATTAATTAAAATGCCAATTGGAGCAAAGGTATTGGTCACATTGTCAAAAGGAGTTGTATTTACCGCGATTATAGTTTTATTTTCTTTTGCAAACTGTTTTAATTTTTTTGTTTTGTAAATTTCCGAAATTTCATCTGGTTCCATCACGAATTCCAGGTTTTCTGTGTTCAGGTCAATTTTTACACAAGTCCAGCTGACTTTAAGATTTTTTACTTTATGAGAAATTTCTTCAAAACCATCTGTTATTTTTGTCCAATTGATTTCTTCTGGAAATAAACCGGAATTTTCAAGAGTGGTGCCAACAGGGACAGAGTAATTTTGAGGAACTGAGGAACAGCTTGTTGCAAAAGGGGACAGAGCAAAAATAAAAAAAACAATTGTCCCTGCTAAAAAGAACTGTTTCTTAAAAAAAAATCTCATTTTTGTTGGATTATCTTTCAACGAATCTTTGTGCAGGAGTTACAAACCAGATGGCTTCAACTTCTTCATCACCTGCATTTTCAACTACATGAGGAACTGTGGCAGAGAAACTTACAGAGTCTCCTGTTTCAAGAATATATTCTTTTGAATTATAAATAAGTTTTGCTTTTCCTTTATTTATAAATCCAAATTCTCTTCCAATGTGGCCATAAGAACCTCTGTGGGTTTTACTTCCTGCTGGAATTCTTAAAATGTATGATTCGAAAGAATTTTCCTTATCTGTAGAAACTGGACTTCCTAATTCTTCAAATATAGTATCTTCTTCTTTTACAGTTGCCCGTTCATCTTTTCTAGTAATCTGAACAGGACGATCTTTTCTGTATTCTTCAAAAAGATACTCAAGATTTACATCGAGAACGTCGGCCAAAGTTAAAAGTGTATCAATAGCGGGAGAAACATGATTTCTTTCAATTTGAGATACCAGACTTTCACTAACTCCAGCTTTTTGAGCAACAACTTTTAATGTATAACCTTTGTGCTCTCTTGCAGCACGGAGTTTTTCTCCAAAGTGGTAAGGGATTCGTTTATTTTTTGTATCAGGTTCTTGCGAAAGTGTCATTGTTCTGCTTCTCCTTGTTTTTTTCTGTTACAAACTGAATAAAGTAATCTTCAAGAGTTTTATGAGGTCCATTTAAATGCATTCTGATTCTTGCACGGGCATTATCTCGTCTAACAGTATAAAGAGAGTAGAAATCTCGATAGTCTAAACCTGCATCGGCTTTTACATGTTCTCCGAGGAATTTTGATACTTCATCACGACCAATTGCTGGAATTCCTTTTTCTCTAAGATTTCTTCTTAAATCGGAAATCTGTTCATAGGAAATTCCAAATAAAAACTCTTCCATTGCCTGAGTAACGCCTGCGTCACCCATTTTCTGTTTAATAAAATTAATCCACTGATCATCCATTTGCATGGAAATTAATAAAAGTTCACTTGTACCCATCATTGTTCCAAAAGCAGGAGCAAGTTTTCGTCTTGCAGTCCAAACTGATTGAAGAACAGGTGCAACATCAGAAGCAGCAGAGTCTGTCCAGTGTTCCCAAAGAAGTAAAAGTGAAAGAGCCCATTCTCTTCTAAATTCCATTGGTTGATTTATATCACGAATTAAATTTAGATATACATCTTCAACAAGCAGAGAGAATACACACAAAACTGTTTCATTTTCAAATGCTTTGTAATAATTCTTGTATTCATCTCCAAGATGATGAAAATATTTTGAAATGCTGGAAAGGGTATGCATTTTTGCTACAAGAAATGCTTTTCCCATAATTGCTTTAGATGGAAGCTGAAGTGTTGAATCTCCTGTATCCTGGTGCTTAATTAATGAGTCTATTAAAGTTGTAGGAGTTCTTGTTCCGCCAACCAGTTCGTGTTTTTCCAATAATGATGGGAATCTGGACATAGCCTGAGCAAGAATCTCAAGATCGTTAAATCTTTTTTCAAAGCTGTCGGCTCGTTCAGGATCTTTTTCACGAACAATAGGCATTATTTCGGCAACTAAGGCTTTTTGCTTTTTAGAGAGAATTTCAGTTTTTTCTGGTGTTGCTGGTTTTTCTGTTGTAGTATCAAAAAAACTGTTTATATCAACGGATTCAAAATTATCTAAAGTTTGCATAGGTTTTTAATATTTTTTAAATTCTTTAATAATTATAAATCATTATTTTAAAATTTCAAGGATTGGACTTTTTAATTTTGACAATTTTTCATCATTATATTCGTATACTTCTTTCTGGGCGTTGTACAAATTACCTCTGTAAAATCGTAAAGTTGGATCCAGTTCAAAAAGTGTAAAATCAATATAATTTCCACTGATGATGGTATAAGTTGAAAGGGCAATTAAAGAACCGTCCAGTAAAAAAGCATTCAAAGCATCTTTAGGATTTCCTGCATAAAGCTGGCCAAGTCCTGGAATAAATGAAAGACAAAGAGCAACTGTAGGATTTTTAGGTTTGAACTTTCTTATTTGAGTTAATGAATTATTGATGATGGAAATCTGTTCGTCTGTAAACATTTCTGGATATTCAGTGCAGACTTTTGAAAAATTTTCTTCAAAAAGATCATAATTTTCAAAAATAATTTCATTTTCCAGAATTGCTTTCCATGCGGTTTGTTTTAATTCTTCTGAAAATTCCGGTTGATTTCTATAATTGAAAAGGGACAGGTTATTTTCCAGATAAAATTTTCTCTGACAGCTGAATTGTCTTAAAATCTCAATTTCTTCAAATCTTAAGGCTTCCGATGAATCATAATTCTGAGCCATCTGAATGTATTCAAGGGATTTTGAAAATTTTTCAGCATTTTTATACATTCGGGACAGAGCAGAATAAGCTTCTTTCTGATGAATTCCTTCCGAATAATCCTGTAAAAAAATGTAACGTTTGTATTCTACAAAAGCTTCGTTGGTGGCGCCGCTTTCTTCCAGTTGTTTTGCCAGCTGAAAAACCTGTTCATAGGCATCAGTTTGAGCAAAAACCGGCATTGTAGAGAAAATCAGGAAAATTGATAAAATAATTTTAGAAAATTTCTTCATAAACTTGTTCTGTTGTTGTACATAAATCTCTGTAAAGAGCTGCATTATATCTTTTTGCTGACTGATATGAACCGTAAATATCAACAATCCATAAAACTAAACCACAGCCACCGTATACATAAGGTTTCCATGATTTCCATTCTGATTCAATTCCAGAATAGGCGCAGGCGGAAGCAAAAGATGCTACAGAAAGTAAAGATGTAATTCCCTGTGAATAGGAACCTGTGTAGAATTTTCCAGCACCTGGCAAAAGCATTGATAAGGTTAAAGCTAATCCTGGAGATTTTTCTTTATATTCATTTAAACTGTTGGAAACATCAATAAAAATCTGATTTTGTTCAGCCGCATTCTTTGCCAGTTCTTTTGCTTCTTCAAAATTACGGAAAAGAATTAAATTTGAAAGAGGAATAAGATTTTTAAAATCCAGAGAAAAATTTTCTAAATCATTTTGAATAGAATCAGCAAATTGAGCAAAATTGTCTCTGTCCCCGTTTCTAAAAAGCAGTCGCCCCTGAACAATATCAACTTTTTCTTTTGCGGCAAAGTTTAATTTTGGACGAATATTAAGAGTAATCCAGTTTATTCCTGTAAGATTATTTTTTTCATTATAAATTGAGGCTAAAGTTATAACTGCATTATCATCAATGTCACTGGTTGTAAATAAATATCTGCGGAATTCAGATTCAGCTTCATCATAAAAACCAGTCTGATACAAATCAAAAGCAAAATTTTTTGTTACTTCTGGAGAATAAGGATCAGGTGCCTTTTGTGCTGAAAGGGAAAAACTAAAAAAAATCAATGCTAATGGTAAAAGAAGTTTTTTCACTTAAGTTGCCTCTTATTTTATATAGGGATCTACGTGTTTTCCCTTTTCATTTGTAATATATCTGTTTGAACTGTGTTCTTCTTGTGTACATCTTCGTAAACGTTCCAAACCCTGGAAAAATCCAAAAATTCCATTTTGAGAAACTGCATCCAGCATATATTGAGAGCAGCTTGGTTCAAAAGGACAATTGGAATTATCCTGATTTGTAATGAATGCTTTGTATCCTTTAAATGCCACATTAACAAGAATAGAAGTTGTTGAAGTTCTGTAAGTTGGAATTAAAGGAAATTTTGAAATTATATAACTGTTTTTAATTCCCGAAACTTCATTTGATTTTGTAAGCTGCAGTTTATTTCCGTAATATTCAGAATAGGGATTTCCTAACTGATTTATTACAATGTTTGAAAATTCCAGAACTGTTGTTGCTGCAAGTTTTCCCTGATAATAAGATTTTGTACTAACTTTCTGAGGAAAATAATAACCGGTTTTTTCTATAAAATTCGACAAATCGGTTTCTGCAGAAATTGTGCCGTCTTCCAGAAACATCTGCAGTTTATAGATAGTACCTTTTGCATCGGTATAAACGTGAATATCACCTAAAGGATGATTTCCTTCTTCAACATATTTCCAGACTGTAATTGTCTGATTATTTTCTATATAACTGTGTTCTGGTAGATAACCGGAATCTTTAAGTCCTGCATCTTTTTTGAACCATGTAAGAATATCTGTACAGGTTTGATTTAAAACAGTAACTCCTTCCGGAAAATCATACAAACCGCTGGAATCTTTAAAAAAACAGCCTTGAGGATTTATGTAATTACTTTGAACTTCTGGTTTTGCAATATTGAAAACAAAAATGTATGGATTGTTTTTAAAAAAAAGACTACCGGACATTGCGTTTTTTCCATAAATTGAATTTTCAGTTCTGGAAAAATCTAACTGCAAGTTCCGGATAGTTTTAGACTGGGCGAAAGAAAATCCCCCAGTCAAGAGAAACAATAATATTGCTAAACTAATTTTATTATGGAACATAAATTGGGATAGCAAGTGCACTGGCTGGTGAAAGTAAAATGCTCTTGTTTTGGCAAGACTGTGAAATTGAATCACTCAAACCTTTAGAACAACTTTCTGAACAAGAAGATCCAAGACCTTCACAACAGTCAGTCATTGTCTGTTTTAAGAAAATTACTCCGGCAACAGTACCACCGATAACTAAAATTCCTCCTACAACTGAAGCAGTAATAACCAATGCTTTTTTTGTTGGAGACCAAGGTTCTTTTTCTGGAGCAGCTGGAGCTTCTAAATCAGTATTGATAGAATCCAAATCAGTTTCTTCATCAGCAGTAAGTTCTATAGCTGAAGATGGCAATCCACCACCAAATCCTGAATACTGGTATGCAGCAGGTTTAGCAAATATACAAACGTTAAAGCCAAGAAGAATACAAGTTACTGTAATAGTTTTAAGTAATTTATTCATATTAAACCTCCTTATGGAAAATAAAAAAAATACCTTAATTAGACATAGTTTAAATAAAATTATATATGTCAAATAATAAAACAATTTTTAAATAAAAGGTAACAAAGATTTTTTTAATTACTTAATTATCGGTATGTTTATTATAACACAGTAATAAAAAAATGCACTCATGCCGATAAAAAAATATGAAATTTTCAACTAAATTAGCATTTGTTTTTTTTATTTCAATTCTCTCGGCCGGAAAAGTTTTTTCTCAGGATAATTCCTTAAAACTTTCTCCTGAAAATATTGTAATTACAGCAAGAACTGATGGCTCTGGTTTTGATCTTTACGTTAAAAAAACTCCAGATGTTAATTCGATTTTATTAACAGAATCAATAAAAGATTATGCTGGAAATAACGACAATTATGCTTACAGAGCTACAGAGTATAATCCTGTAAATGGTGATGAAATCCGCTATCTTAACGGACAGATTTTAAATTCCGAATGGGCAAAATTCAGTCTGGTTGATTCAACTCCAGAAAAAACTCCATATTTTACAGAAGAAGCTTTTCATATTTATATTCCAAATAAACTTGTGTTTGGGTATACCTGGTCAAGATATGGACAGGTTGAAGTTGGAAACAGAACTTTTATAAATATCCGGACTTTCGAAAAATTATATGCAGATCATTCTGGAAAATTTGCTGATAATCCTTTCTATATGAATCTTCTTGTTGTAGAAAAACCTAAACAGGAAGAACCAATTTATGAAACTCTTGTAAAAAAAGAAGAAACTGAACCTGAATATGATACGAGCATTTATAATCAGGTTGCAAATCAAAAACTGGCAGAAATTTCAGAAGAAATGATTTACAGTAAAGGTCCATCATCTTTAGTCAGCGATATTATGAAGATTTTAAACAAATTGCGTGGAAATGCTGATGTAGTTTTTGTTATTGATGGAACAGGAAGTATGGATGATGATTTAACCGCACTGAAACAGAGTTTGATTCCTTCAATTCGTTTAGTTGTTGGAGGCGAAAATACAAATTACGGTCTTGTTGTTTATCGTGATTATGATACTTATGTAAGTGCTCCTTATAAAGATTTACCAACTCATATTTTTAATATGGGAAAAAATCTTGATACATTCCAGGCTGATTTAGTTTCTATTGCAGCATACGGTGGTGGTGATACTCCTGAAGCTGTTTATGAAGCAATTTTTACAGCAATAGATGGATTTAACTGGCGTGAAGGAACTACAAAAAGGATTATTTTGATTGGTGATGCTGAACCTCATCCTGAACCAAGAGGAAGCGGTTTGTATTCAAAAGAATATGTAATGAATCTGGCAGCAGAAAAGGGAATTAAAGTAACCACAATTCTACTGCCATAATTAAGATTTATTTCTTAAGTTTTTCTAAAACATCAGCTGGAATTTTATCCATGCCTTTTTCAGAAAGAGTTCTAAAAGATGGATTAAGACTTCCGGCTGGAACCGACTGATATATTTCGATTATTTCCTTAAAACATCTGTAAGCTTTTTCGTAATCTTTTGTCTTTAATGCAATATGACCAATTTCATATCTTGCTTCTACGTAAATTGCAGTATCCATTCCAAAACGAATCAAAGTCTGAGTGTAGTAATAATCAGCTGCTTCGTAATTTCCATTGGAATAAGCTTCCTGTCCGTACTGCATGATTTGTGTTGCTGTTAAGTCTGGCGTAATTTCTTTTAATGAATTACATGATATAGCTGTAAAAGCGGCCAGTAAAATTGTTAAAACATAAACTATCTTTTTCATGATTAGAAGTTTACAGCAAGGTTGTATATGTTTCAATAAAAATAATTATGTGATAAAATCATTATTATACATTAATTTGAATTTAACCTTCATGGAGGATATATGAAAGTTTTAGTAATTGGTGGAGCCGGATATATTGGAAGCCACGTTGTAAAAGAAATGATGAAAGCTGGTCATGAAGTAACTGTTTTTGATAATCTTTCCAGCGGTTTACGATGTAATCTTTTCCCTCAGAATGGATTTATTTATGGAAATATTTTAATTCCTGCAGATTTGGATGCTGCTTTTGAACAGGGCTTTGATGCATTTGTTCATCTTGCTGCTTTTAAAGCTGCCGGTGAATCTATGATTAAACCAGAAAAATATTCTGTAAATAATATTACAGGTACATTAAACATTATGAATTCAGCAATGAAGTACAATTGTAAAAAAATGATTTTCTCTTCATCTGCTGCAACTTTTGGTGAACCACAGTATTTGCCAATGGACGAAAATCATCCTCAGAATCCAATCAACTATTATGGATTTACAAAACTTGAAATTGAACGTTATATGACCTGGTATGATCAGTTGAAAGGTTTAAGATTTGCTGCATTACGTTATTTTAATGCTGCAGGTTATGATCCAGAAGGTGAAATTCGTGGTCTTGAACAGAAACCAGAAAATCTTCTTCCACGTGTAATGGAAGCCGCTCTTGGTCAGCGTGAACTTAAGATTTTCGGAACTGATTATGATACTCGTGATGGAACTTGTATTAGAGATTATGTACACGTTACAGACTTAGCAAGAGCTCATGTTATGGCTTTAGATTATATTGCTAAAAACGATAAGAGTTTAAAATTAAACCTTGGAACAGAAAAGGGAACAACTGTAAAAGAAATTATTGAAGCTGCACGTAAAATTACAGGAAAACCAATTCCAGCTGGTGAAGAACCACGTCGTCCTGGAGATCCTGCAAGTCTTTATACAACTTCAAAACTTGCAAAAGAACTCTTGGGATGGGAACCTAAATATTCTGATGTAGATACTTTAGTAAAAACTACATGGGAAGTTTATAAATAGGTTTTTATTTTAATATTTTGCTCTTTCGCCACCAATTAATTTTGGTCGGCACCATGCGGCTGTTACATGTGCATTTCCAATTTGATTTTGAGTTGGGTGTAATGGAACAGCCACATCTTTTAAATGCATACCAATCAGAACATCACCAATATCAATTCCTGCAGACGCTTTTATATGTTCAACTACAACTGCTTTTGAAAAACCATAGTATGCTGCGGTTGCAAAAGATCCGCCACCATGAAGCCATGGAACAACAGAAACTTCTTCATAACCATATTTTTCAGCGCATTTTTCTTCTATAACTAATGCTCTATTTAAATGTTCGCAACACTGGCAGGCAAGAAAAAGATTTTTAGAATCAAGAATTTCTTTTGCTGTTTCAAAAACAATTTTTCCAATTTCTTCAGAAGAATTCTTTCCCATTTTTCCACCGGCAATTTCGCTGGAAGAACATCCAATCACAAAAATTGAACCTTCTTTCTGTGGATGAGCATTTAATAATTCGTTTAAAAGGTTTTGAACCTGATTTTTTATTTCTTTTAATTCCATGGTTTATTTTTAGCATAAATTTTGCTTCAGGTCATAAATTTTTTTTAAAAAAGTGTATTTTTTATTCAATTGAAAGCATATTTACTTTTAGAGGATTTAATATGAAAAAGTTTTTTGTTTTATTTTTTGCTGTACTGATGGTTTCCTGTTCCATTGAGCCGTCTGGTAAGAATCATTTATCCCTGGCAACCTGGAACGTTCAGACTTTTTTTGATGGAAAGAAAGATGGATGTGAATATTCAGAATTTAAGAAAGGTGATAACTGGTCTATAGAAAAATATGAAGTTCGGTTAAACCGGCTTTGTAATGTAATAACTCAACTGGATTGTGATGTAATTGTACTGGAAGAGCTGGAAAATGAAGGTATTATTTATGATATCAGTAATCGTCTGGCGGGGAATGCCTGGAATCAGAAGAAAAACTGGAATTATGCTTGTTTTGCGAAAAATCCCGGGTCTTCTATAGGCTGCGGAATTCTTTCCAGATTTGAATTATCTGATTTAAAGATTCACAATCTGGATATTCGTACTATTGAAAATCAACCATCTATGCGACCGATTATGGAAGTTACAATTAATTCTGGTAATAAAAAAGTTCAGCTTTTTGTAAATCATTGGAAATCAAAATCAGGAGATGCCGAAGAATCTGAAATCTGGCGGGATTTACAGGAAAATCTTTTGTGTTCCTGTATAAATAATCTTGAAGAAGAAAATCCTTATTTTTTAATTTGTGGTGATTTTAACAGAGATGCTCTGGAATTCAGAAAAACTGAAAAAGGAATTGTAAATTTAAGATGCGGAAATTATGGCTGCAAAGATGAATTATTGAATTCCTGCTGGTTTGATTCAGACGGTAATCTGATTCCTGGACAAGGCAGCTATTATTATAAAGACAATTGGGAAAGAATAGATCACATTTTTACAAGTCAGAATTTTGTTTTAGAAAATTTTGAAGTGTTTTCAAATGGAGAATGGTGCACTGAAGAAGGAATTCCTAAGTCCTATAAAATTTTTACAGGAGAAGGTTATTCTGATCATGTTCCGTTAAAAGCTCTTCTTTCTTACAAGGAATAGATATTCTTTTAGATGAATTTCTCTTTCTTTTAAGTTTCGTGAACCTCGGAATGTATTGTACTGAGATTCCAGAACCTGGACAGTTCCACATTTTTCCAGAAGTTGTGTCATTTCTTCTTTTGAAATGAACCCTTCGGAGTTAAAAGAGATTAGAACATATCTGGCTCGAACATTATTTACAAGGTCGTAGAAAACCTGACAGACTTGTTTCTTTTTGTTATATGAGGATCTATTCCAGTTTTTGGGTATACCTGAAACACGGCTGATTTTATCTTCTTCCGGACGGCTGTAATTTGCGATTAAGTTCAGCATAAAATAATTGGAGCCATAAGGATGTTGATTGTATGGCGGATCAAAATATGCCAGATCAAAGATTTTATCATTGCCAGCGTTTTTGTAGAGTTCTTCTGTGCATACTAAATCATTTGCATTTTGATTAAAAACCTGGGATTGTGAGCTAAAAGTAGAGAAGACTGGGAGTGGTAAAGAAATTTGTCCTAGTATTCTGGAAAGTGCATTTTTACCGTTACCACCAAATTGACCTGTACCTGTTCGGGAATTTTTATAGAATCCTTTAAAAATTCCTGCTGTATTTGCGTGAATTGAAGCTTCGGACAGTAATGGGGCAATGAAGAAATGTCTTAAATCGTAAGGTATTTCTTCAATAAGCTGGCGGCTTATGTCGATATAATTTGCATTGTATGGAGTGTAAAAACAACGTTCAGTTTTCTGAATGTTTTCCATATCTACAGGAGAATAAAGTTCTGAAATAAAACCTGGAGTTTTATAAGTATTATTGTGTCTGTCCTTTTCCAATTGTTCCATTTTTTCCTGAATCTGGGAAATCAATTGAGAATGTATCTGTTTCAATTGATTTTCCAGTTCTGGAGTTTTATTTGAAAGGTAACATTTACTAATAATACAGGCGTAGTTTTCCAGATCATTAACAGCTATGAATGACGAATATTGTTTTAGAAATCTGGAAACAATGCCACTTCCAGCAAAAATGTCCAGACAGGTCAGTTTGTCTTTGTTCAAATCTTTACGAACAATATCAACTGCCTGCTGAATAAATGGTAAAAGAGACCGCTTATTTCCTATGTATGTGATTAACTGGGACTGTAAGTATTCTGGATTTTCTGTATTCATTCTATTTGCGAGTCCCGTTAAATTTTCTATTTTTCGATTTCAATGAAACCGGCACCAATTGTATTCATAACTTCAAAGAAATGAGGGAATGTGACACTGCACCATTCAGCATCTTTTACAATAAGTTTCTCATTATCTTTTAATGCTAAACCAAGACAGGCAAGAGACATAACGATTCGGTGATCTTTATATGATTCAACTTCACCACCATGAATTACAAATTCTGGATTTGCCTGACCATTTTCCAGTAAAGGTGAATGTCCGTGAACAATAAGACAATCATCGCCTTCTTCAAGAACTGCACCTAATTTAGAAAGTTCTGTTCGCATTGCCCAGATTCTATCAGTTTCTTTTTTGCGGCAGATTTCAACATCGGTAAAAGTTGTAGTTCCTTCTATAAAGCAGGCAATTACTGCCAAAGCACAAATTGCATCAGGGAAATCAGAAATATTAATTGTAAGGTTTCCGCTTAAACGTTTTCCGCCTGTTACTGTTAATGTGCAGTCTTTTTTATCCCACACAATATCTGCTCCAGCTTTCTGTAAAACTTCAACAATTTTATCATCACCCTGACTGCCAGAACCATCAATATTATTAATTACAATTTTACTGTCGGTCATTAATGCTGCGATTAAAGGAAATGCTACACCTTCCCAATCAGAAGGAACGGCTTTATCAAAGGCTTTAATGTTTACAGGACCATCAACTTCCACAGTTTTAAAATCATCTGAAATGCGGCAATTTACTCCTACCGATTCCAGCCACAATTTTGTCATTGTAAGATATGGAGTTTCTTTTGGAGTTGCAAGATTCATGTGGAGAGTACCGTTTAATTTAGTTGCAGCCATCATAAATCCGCTGATGTATTGAGACAATTTTCCGTCGGTGTTTAGTTCTTTTGAAACATCAATTGGTCCGCAAAATTTAAATGGGGGACAGAGCGGTTTTCCTGTTGGATTAGGAAGACATTCTGCTTTTGCACCAAATTGATTTAAAGCATCAATCAAATGGCCAACTGGTCTTGTACAGATTGATTCATCTCCAGTAAATGTACATTCGCCCGATAAAGTTGAAAGAACCGGACAAAGGAAGTACATTAATGAGCCGGAATTACCAACATCAATTTTATCTTCTGGAAGGTGAAGATTTTTTCCTGCACCTTCAACAATCCATGTATTTTCTTTTGATGTAAGGTCAACTTTTGCGCCAACCTGTTTTATTGCAGCGGCAGTTGAAAGACAGTCGTTACTTGGAAGAGGATTTGCAATATGAGATGTGCCTTCTGCCATTGAAGCTAAAATTAAAGCACGAATTGTATGGCTTTTTGATCCTGGAACTGTAATGTTTCCAGATAATTTTGTTTTTTGAGCTGAAATTTTCATTCTTCCATATTATCAAATTAATTAGTTATTGTGAATTGAGCATTGTTATTATTTTTGCTAATATGAATTTATGATTAAAAGAGGGATTATTCACGTAGAAAATACAGAAGGAATTATTGAATTTGCCCGTTTTCTTGTTGATGAAGGATGGACAATCTTTTCGGCAAATAAAACAGAAGAATTGCTTCGTAGAGAAAATGTTCATGTTGAAAAAGAAAATGCTCTTACTGTAAATAATTTTTATTTAAGTGATACAGCTGCTTTAATCAGAAAAATCATGACAACAAAAGATGATAATCCTATGGATTTTGAAGCAAAAATGAGGGAAGAAAATTCTTTTTCTTTGATTTGTATGAATTTAATTCCTTCAATGAAAATGGAGCCAAAACCTCAGGAAATTTCATCAATTCTTTTACCTTCAAATTATTATATTTCAACTATATTAAGAAATTGTGTAGTTAATTATAAAAATCTTTTGATATTAACAGATCCTGCTGATTATGAAGAAGCAATTATTCAGTTAAGAACTGACAATATTACAAATGAATTTAGAGAATATCTGGCTGCAAAAGCATTAAATATGGTTTCTGCATATGATGGTGGAATTTCCAGTTCTGTTCTTATGTCCGATAGTTTAAAAAATGGTAATTTTATGAATTATCTTATGGTTCCATTTGTTAAACAGGAATCTTACGAAACCGGTTCAAATTCTCAGCAGATTTCCTGTTTATATAAATATCCTTCTGAATCTGGTGCCGTAAGCAGTTTTAATCGTCATTCAGGATTAAATGCTGATTTTAATGTTGTTTCAGATGCTGGTTGGTGCTGGGAAGTAATCAGTTTTCTTTATAATAAATTACGTACTCAGTATTCAATTGACAGTACAAATTCTGATGGATACGATTTTATAACTCAGTGTACGCCTTTAACAGGAACAGTTTTTACAATTGCAGTTAAATATAAATCTGTAATTGCAGCGGGACTTGCAACTAATGTAACTGATTCTTTTAAGAAAACCTGTACTTATGATTCTGAAAATATAACTGGTGTTACTTTGGGATGTAGTGCTGTAATTGATGAAACTGCCGCTCAAGAAATTATTAAAACAAATATTGTGTCTATAGTTGCACCTGGTTTTACTTCAGAAGCTAAAGATATTCTTGCTCAAAATCCAAATATCAGATTAATTCCAATAGTTCAGACTTCTACAACACCTTTTGATATGCAGCTGGTAAATGGTGGTCTTCTTTTCCAGACAAAAGATAATCAGATATTTTCACATTGGGATTTAAAAACAAAAATTCGTCCAAGTCAGAATGTTATTGATGAACTGGCATTTGGTATGGTAATTGCCATGTCTTCAAGAACCCATTGCGGAGTTTTAATAAAGGACAATTCAATTGTTGGAATTTCTCAATGCTGTAAATCATCTGTAAAAGCAATTGATGATGTTCTGGAAGATGCTAAAGAATTACAGAAACGTTCAGGGGAAGAAAATAATCCAGATTATATTATTGCTGATGCATTGATTTGTGATACTGAAGTTCCTTTGTGTGATTCTATGAAAGAATTAATTCGTCTTGGAGTATGCGCAATCATTCAGACTGGAACCGAAAAAGCCGATGATAATATTATAAAATATTGTGAAGAATGTGGAGTTTCTTTAATTTTTACAGGAATGACACATATTTCATATTAAATAAAGAGGAAAAAAATGATTTTTTATCTTGGTCAGTATTTGCAGCAAGTTTGGGGGCCTGCAAGACTTTTTGGATTTTATTCTATCTTAATATTAGTAGCAGTTTATCTTGGATATTTTGTAACTTATAAAATGATTCCAAAATTCTACAATAAACTTCCTCACGATCGTGGCCGTGAATTTACAATTAAAGAAAATGCTGAAGCCGCAAAAGGAAAACCAACAGGATCTGGAATTGTATTTATTACTATTTTCGTGTTGATTTGTATTCTTACAGTACCAATGACATGGGTAAGAGCTTCTATTATTGTTCTTACATGGATAATGATGCTGACAGGATTTTTGGATGATCGCAGTGTTACAAGCTGGGGCGAATATTTAAAAGGTGCACTTGATTTAGTCATAAGTGTTGCAACTTCTTTCATCCTTTATTATGGAATGAAACTGCAGTCTCCTGATGGGGTTGTAACATTCTGGCTTCCTTTTGTTTCTGATACAGTTGTAATTCATCCGGCAGTTTATATTGTTATCTGTACAATTTTACTTTGGGCATCTGTTAATACAACAAACTGTACTGATGGAGTAGACGGTCTTTCTTCAACTTTAGTATTGGTTGGTCTTATAACTTTAGGTGTTGTGTTCTATACAGTTTTAGGACATGTTGAAATTGCAAATTATCTTAAAGTTCCTCATTTCGAAGCAGGTGCTGCCTGGTCAATTATGATTTTTGCAATGGCCGGTGTTGTAATGGGTTATTTATGGTTAAATGCTTTTCCAAGTCACTGTTTAATGGGTGATGCAGGAAGCCGTGCTTTAGGATATTTTATGGGTGTATGTGTAATGGTTTCTGGAAATCCATTCCTGTTCCTTGCTACATCATCAATTATTTTTGTAAATGGGGGAATGGGACTTTTAAAAGTATTCCTTCTTCGTTTCTTTAAAATCAAGATTTTTGAAAATATCCGTTTCCCATTACATGATCATATGAGAAAGAACCGTGGATGGTCTCCAACTCAAGTTGTTATTAAATTTACAATTCTGCAGCTTTTAATTACAACTGCAGTTCTTGGAATTTTCTTAAAAATCCGATAGTTCTGAAAATAAAAAAATACCCGCAAAGTCCTGTTGCCTTTGCGGGTATTTTTTTTCGGTTTATCTTGAAATATAAAATTATTTTGCCAGCAGTAAATCAGCTACTTTTGAAGTATCTGTATCAAGGGACAGTTTGTCAAAATTAGCCTGCATTTTTGCTTCAAAATCTTTATCATTTAATAATTCATTAATTTTATCGTATATTTTGTTTGATTTTTGGATAAAATAACCAACCTTATTATCAACAGCATAATGCATGTTTCCAAGTTCCTGATTATGAATATATCTGCAGATAATAGTTGGTTTTCGGCAGGAAATAACTTCCATTAATGTGGCAGGACCGGCTTTTACAACTGCACAGTCACTTAATTTAACCAGTTCATCTAAGAAAGTTACAAATTCGTAAAGTCTAAGATCAAGATTTGGATTTGCAAGTTTTACAAGACTAAGTCTCTGATATAATAATTTGTCTCGTCCGCAAACTGCAATTACAGTAAAATTGGCCTTTTTTAGAATACATTGATTGATAATTCCTGTAGCACCTGGAAGACCTTCGCCGCCGCCAACTAAAAGTACAATTTTTTTATTTGGATCGTAGCCATGTTTTTCTCTTAACGAAAGAATTTCTTCTTTTGTCGGAGCATTTTTGAATTTTTTATTCAAAAGGAATGGAACAACTGTAATATTTTTTTCAGGAACCTTGCATTTTTTTACAGCATAATCTTTTAATTGCTGAGAAAAAACAAGATAAGACATATTTTTTTCATAGAACCAGAATGGATGTGCAGTAAAAGGATCTGTTACCATTACAGTTAAATTCACCTTAAAAGGCAGATGTTTTACAACTCGTTTTAGATGAGGAGTAAGAGCAAAATGAAAGTTTACAATATCAGTTGGTTGTTCTTTAAGAATCAATTTTTTTAAGTGGGCAATTGTTTCAGGCATAATCATTAATTCTGTTGTGGTAATAAATGGTCTGAAAAATCCAACATCATATGTTAATGGATAAGAACCTCTTAAAAAACTTAAAGAAGCATTGTAACCTCGTTCATAAATAAAATGTCCCAGACGATGAGGCATAAAACCGTTTACCAGTTTAATTTCACAGTCAGGATATTTATCTAAAATGGCCTGCTCAAGAACTCTCGCTGATGATTTATGTCCAGCACCTGTATCAAGATAAAAGAATAAAAATTTTCTATGTTGTGACATATTCTCTCCCGTAAGAAATTAGATAAAGGTTACGTTATTTCCGCAACTTTTATCCAGCACTCCTTTTTTTTATTTAAATAATTCAACTAAAGTTTTTGAATCCCGGATTATATTATTAACAATACAATATTCATTTGGCTGATGAGCCTGATCATCTAGAGAACTCCAGACAACTGCATCAATTCCATTTCTTCTTAATTCAGAACCGACTGTACCACCACCAATACCAATGAATTTTGCATCAATATTGTGAACCTTTTTAATTGCTTTTGCAAGTTTCTGAGCAACTGGAGATGAAGAATCTGTTGCAGGACTTTCTGAACGCTGTGGACAGGAATAATCAATTTTTACCTTATATAAGGTTTCTGTTTCCTTACAGCATTTTTCAACTTCCTTTAAAACTGTTTCAAGGGAATAACAAGGAAGAATTCTGCAATCCATATAAAATGTATCTTCACCTGGAATAATATTTATAGAATCAACATTTTTTTCCCGCTTTGTTGGCTGGAAAGTTGAATAGTTTGGTTCAAATAAATCGTCGGTTTTATTAAAAATTTTTTCAAGATTGTGAAGTTTTACAGACAAATCGCAGGCCGCAAGACAAGCATTGGCACCATTATCTGGACGGCTTCCATGAGTTTGTACACCCTGAACATGAACCTTAAGCCATAAAAGATTTTTTTCTGCAATTTCAATTGTTTTTCCTTCAGCATCACCGCCATCTGGAATAACAACCAGATCTGATTTTCTGAATAAATCAGTATTATTTATAAGATAAATCATTCCATATTGACTGCCATTTTCTTCGTCAGCAACAAAAAGTAATTTTACAGTATGAGCAGGAGTGATTTTATTCCGAATATAGTAAAGTCCGGCAAATACGGCAGAAACTAATCCCTGCTGATTATCTTCAACTCCACGACCATAAAGTTTTCCGTCTTTTTCAACCATTTTCCATGGATCTGTATTCCATAAAGATAAATCCCCAACAGGAACAACATCCATGTGGGCTGCAACCCAGATTCTTTGAGAATCATCCTGCCCCGGAATAGTTACAACAAGACTTGGACGTTTTCCAGAAGAAACTCTGGAATCAGGTGCTTCAAATCTTTCTATATTTGTAAAACCTTTTTCTTTGAGCCAATTTTCTAAAGCGTTACATTTTTCAGTTTCACCATCGCCACCACCTTCAGGAGCAATAGCGGGAATAGAAGTTAATAAAGCTTCCAGTTCAATCATTTCGTTTTTTGCTGATTCAAGATTTATCATATTGATAATAATATCATCTTTTTACATCAAAAAAAAGATGATAAAATAATAGCCATGTTTAAGAATAAATATGGATTCTGGCGATTTATTGCAGCAGCCTGTTCAATTACAGCAATTTTGTGTTTTATTTTGTGTTTTTTTGTTATTCCAGAAAGGGACAGAGCAATTTATCTTTATTTAATGATTCCAGTTTCTCTTTTAATGATATACAGCATTATTCACCAGATGAGATTTCCTCTTGATTTACGAATTTATGTAATCTGGGTTCTTATTTTTTCATGTTTTACAGTTTCCTACGGATTTTCTGCCTTAGGATTATTTATCCTTTATTGCAGTTATATATTGGGGACAGAGATAAGATTCTTTTCCCGGGGAAGAATCTGGAAATTTTCTATAGCAATTGTTTGTTTTTTAATTGCGGCTTTTTATCAGATAAGACTGCCTCTTCAGGAAATAATCAATTCAATTGCACAGTTTATTATGATGCTGATTGCTTTAGTTTCAATGCATTTTATTTTAAAACATCTTCTTTCAAGAATTAATAAAGAAATTTTTATGGAAGTTCAGAAGGATAATCTGGATGAATATTTTGAAGTTATGAATTTTCCAGAAAGGGACAGAGTAATGCTGGAAGAAGTTTTACGTGGCTGCAAATATGAAGAAATTGCAATCAATCATAACTTATCTATTAGTTCTGTAAAAAAACGATTGGCTTTTCTTTATAAAAAGCTTGGTGTTTCCTGCCAGATTGATTTTATTATTAAATTTTCGAAAAAGTAACCAAGGTTACCCCTAAATTCCACCAAGGTTCAATTTCTTTTTTGTCTCACTCTTGCTAGTATTGAAGATGTAAAACGATTTTGTCGTGTTACAGGGAGTGTTAATGAAAAAGATTTTACCTTTATTTTTACTGAGCATTTTGTTTACTTCTTGTATCTGGATACCAGAAGAAGGTTTTGATGAAAAATGCCAGAAATTATCAGCTAAGCCAAGTCTTAAAGAGTTTACTTCACTGGAAGATCCTATTTTATTAAAAAAGGGATTATATTCAAATTACAGTTTAGCTCTGTCCCCAACTACCGGTTCATATACTTCATTGGGAAATATTTACCTTGTTTATGACTGGAAGACAGATACTTTTTATGACTGGTGCTTTGTTTCTAAAAAATATGAACCTGTTATTGGAATGGGAAGATTACTTCAATCTTGTATTGGAAAAGATTCTTCAAATTGTTATGTAGATTGCGGAGATTATGACGATCAAATTACGATTTTATCTACTTCTCCAGAAAATAAATTTAAGAAAATTGATTTGAGTGAATCTTTCAGATATTCAAAAAATAATTCCTATAAAAGTAAATATTTTCTTACCTATATAAACGCTTACAATAAGCCAAAGGGATTTAAGATTTTTAATACAGAAAAAGATCAGACTCAAACATTTGTTCATTTACCAGAAGACCGTGGTTCTTGGGTAGATGCATGTGCTGATCCAAATGGAAATTTCTGGTTGCTTTCCGAAGATGAAGGTACAGTTTATATTTCTGAAATTGATTCACTGAATGACATAATAAAAAGTCCAGCAAAAACTTATAATAAATATGCAGGCTATTCGAAGAATGAAAACAATGATTATGAAGATTATGATTACTATAAAATCTTATTTGCTGATGATAAATACGTTTATATAGAAAGATATCAAATGTATCATTCCGATGGAAATCCTTATGTGCTTTTGGCTTTAGATAAAGAAACTGGAACTGATATTGAAATTAATCTGACTGATTCTCGAAATAAATGTAACATTTTGAGCATAAATAAAATTAATGGCAAGATTTATGTTACTGTTCGAAACTATTATGAGAATTTCGCAAATATTTATACTCTTGATATTAGTTCTAAAACAATGACAAAAGTTTATGAAGAAGTACCTTGTCTTTACGGAGCACAGGTTGTTGAAAGAGGAGACAAATTATATCTCTTTAATCTGGAAACAAAAGGAATGCATTTCTATAGTTTTGATACATCTAATAATTCAATGAGTAATAAAAAAATTATAGATTTGGATGAAATTATTAATAACTAGGAGGGTGAGAATATGAAAAAATTATTAGTAGCTGTTTTATTTATGGTTTGTTCTTCCGGATTGTTTGCAAATATTTTTCTGCAGCAAAATTTAACCGCACCTGTTTTAGGAAATGATAATCATTTTGAATGGGATTTTAAGTTTAATAGTTTTAATTGTTACAACAATACTTTTGGTACTATTACTGATGATATATCTCTGTCCCTTTTTTACGAATTTAATTCTGATAAACAATTAAAAGTTCATCCTTTTGTTGGTGGCGAAATTGGTTTTTATTATTACGGACTTGGAGTTTTGGCAGGCGGCGGTGCAAATATAAATCTGACTTCTTTTGGTAATACTGATTTAGAACTAAGCTGTTATGGTGAACTTGGTTATTTTGGTGATATTTTTGGTGGTTCACATTTTATTGGAAAATCAAGTTGTCTTTTGCAGTTTGTACCTAAATCTCGTCAAGGATTTTTCGGAGGATTTGGAGTCAGCAATAAAGTTGTAGCTGATGCAGATATTTACTGGGGACAGGAAATTAATATGAATACTTATTGTTCTCTGGGACTTGCTTTTTCAGCTGGATATAGATTTTAGAAAAAAATAATAACAATCATTAAAAAAAAGAACCTGTTGGTCTTAAAAGGCAAACAGGTTCTTTTTTTATGATATTTGTTTATAAAAAATTAAACATTAAACTTAAAGAATAATACGTCTCCATCCTGAACAACGTATTCTTTTCCTTCCTGACGATATTTTCCGGCAGCTTTAATTGCTGCTTCATCACCGTATTGGCGTAAATCATCAATTGTATAAGCTTCTGCTTTAATAAAGCCTTTTTCAAAATCAGTGTGGATTACGCCGGCTGCTTTTGGAGCTTTATCACCAGAGTGAATTGTCCAGGCACGACATTCATCTGCACCACCTGTAAAGAAAGTTCTAAGTCCCATTAAGTGATATGTTTTTCTTGCAAGAACTGTAAGACCACTTTCTGTAAGACCAACACTTTCCATAAAATCTTTACGGTCTGCTGGATCTTCAATTTCTGCCAGGTCTGCTTCAAATTTACCACAAATTACAACAACTTCAGATTTTTCTTCATCAGCGTATTTTTTTACAACTTCAACGTATTTATTTGTCTGAGCTTCAATTGAATCTTCATCAACATTTGCTACATAAATAGTAGGTTTCATTGTAAGAAGGAACATATCTGCAATGGCAAGTTTTTCGTCATCAGTTAAGTCTGCTGTACGGGCACATTTTCCATCAATAAGTAATGGTTTGATTTTTGCAACTGCAGAATTAAATGGAGCAAGCTGTTTTTCTGCTTCTTTTCCTAATGCACGAACTGATTTAATATTCTTTTCTTCTCGTTTTTCTATTGTATTAATATCAGCCTGACAAAGTTCCCAGTTGATTGTAAGAATATCACTTTCTGGATCAATTGGTGCTGCTTCGTTAGCATTGTCGCGAACATGCATAATATCAGGATTATCAAAACAGCGTACAACGTGAGCAATAACCGAACATTCGCGTATATTTGCAAGGAATTTATTTCCAAGACCTTCACCTTGAGAAGCACCTTTAATTAAACCTGCAATATCAACAAATTTTACAGAAGCTGGAGTCTTCTTTTTTGGGTTGTGTTTTGCTGCTAAGAAATCAAGTCTTTCGTCTGGTAAGTCAACAATACCAACGTTTGGATCGATTGTACAGAAAGGGAAATTTTCTGCTGCAGCAGGAGCGGCTGTTAATGCCGAAAAGATAGTAGATTTACCAACATTTGGTAATCCAACAATACCACATTCTAGTGCCATATTTTCCTCTATATATTAATTTTCTAAAACTGCTTTTGCTAACTGGTCTGCACAGCTTGTAGATTTAAAACCGCAAGTGTTGCCACTAAGTTTTGCAGCGATATCTTCAGCTTTCATTCCATCACAAAGTTTAGAAACTGCTTTAAGATTTCCGTTGCATCCGCCTTCAAAAGATATGTTTGTAATAGTACCATCATCATTTTTTGTAAAATGAATTACAGTAGCACAAGTTCCTTTTGTTTTATAAGTAACTTCCATATTATCCTCAATAGAAAAGAGATTTAAATAACTATAATAGTATAAACAATTTTCCGCAAGATTGAATTAATCTTCTGCCGGTTCCAGTTCTTCTAATTCTTCAGAAATTTTACTTTCTGTAGAAAATTGAGCTTCACTGAAAATATAATTGTTGTATTTGTCCATTATGTCTGCAAAGTCTACAGAAAAAATGGTTTGGACTTCAGGAAGTTCGTCTTTAATCTGGTCATAATAGTTTAAGAAAGTTCCTGCATATTCAAAGTTAAACCGCTGTTCGACAGTTTCCATTTGCATAATCTGAAGAGTTCTGTCTTTGTCGTAGCTTTGTTTATAACTTCGCATATCCATTAAGGAACTGGCAACATCTGCAACTGTAAGAATTTTTGCAAGTTTTGGAATTTGTTCGTCAGTCAGATGATTTGGATAACCCTGACCATTACACAATTCGTGATGACTGTAAACAATTTCAACAATTTCATCTGGAACAAGGCCCCGTAAAATATTTCTGGAATGAGAAACATGTCCCTGAATCAGTTTTTTTTGTTCAACAGAAAGTCTTGCTCTGGCTTCCAGAACATATTTTGGAGTTCTGGTTTTTCCAATATCGTGAAGAATTGCACTTATAAATAAAGTTTTCTGTTCATCCTGTGAAAGATTTAAAAGTTTTCCCATTGAAAGTGCATAGGAACCTGTATTAATAGAATGAACGAGAGTTTGAGTACTTTTAAAATCAAGAATATAAACCAGAAGTTTTAACAGTTGAGTTTCTTCTTCTGGAGTAAAAGTCATTTGATTTATATAGTCTGTAAGTTTTTCTAAATATGTACCGTTTTGAATTCTGCGGATTAAAGCATCTCCCTGATTTTTTACTTTAAAAAGTCTTACATATTCAGGATCCAGTTTTCCTGGAGCAAGTTCGTTTAAATCTTCTGGTAAATCGTTGAATTTATTTTTATGAAGATAATCAGAAATTCTGGCACAAAGATAAATTATAGATTTGTATTCGGTATGATAAAGAACCTGTCTTTCTAAAGGTGCATAATCCTCTGTGAAGGTTGCAAGACAGTGAGCATCTTTTTTAAGAGGAGTCATGTTTTCTAAATAATGACAGGTAAAAACGTATTTACTTTCAGTTGCTTTGTTACTGCTGAAATAATCCTGTTCACTGTCAAACTGATTCTGATGATTTACATAACTGGAGAAGAATCCTAAGGTATGAAATAATGACATTAATACAAGATTTCTTTCCGAGCATTTTGGATTTAATTTCTGATTTTTCATCAGAGATAAAGCCAGATATGCTGTATGTTCATTGTGGCGAAGAATTGATTCATTTATGTTAAACAACATTCTACAGGCAATAAGTACAATATTACTTCCAGTTAAAATGCTGCCAGTCATTGCGTTTATATTCATTTAAGTACTTTTTTAATAATTTTATTATAATACGAAAACGAATATTTTGATAGTAAAATTACTAAGAATTTGGAATCAATCGGTTGATTGTAACATCTCTCTGGCGCCAGTTTTTATCGACCTTTACCTGTAAATCAAGATCGATTTTCTGAATATAAATCTGGCTTAATTTTCTTATAGCGGCCATTCTTATTTCTTTAATCTTTGCAGCGCCTTTTCCAATTACAATACCTTTCTGACTTTCCCGTTCTACACAAAGGAAGGCACGAATCCATAGTTTTTTGCCTTCGTTACGATGTTCAACATCTGCAACCTGAACGTAAACAGCATGTGGAATTTCCTGTTCAAGACGATTGATTGCTTCTCCACGAATAATTTCACAGATTCTGAAGGTCAAATCCTGATCTGTGTAAAGTTCTTCATCGTACATTGGTTCGCCTTCTGGAGAAATGTCGTAAATGCCTTTGAGAACTTCGTTAATGCCTGTGTCTTTTTCTGCTGACATTTCAAAAATTCGTTCCTGTGGAATTTCTGGAAGCTGTTCTGAAATAAAAGTTCTGATTGGAGCAGGTTTTGAAGATGGTAAATCTGTTTTATTGATTGCAACAACAGTTTTTGCCTGAAGTTTTTTTAGTAATTCTGCAGTATGAACTTCTTCTTCCCCAGGTTCTCTGGTTGAGTCAATTATATATAAAACGCAGTCTATATCATCCAGTTGAGTTTCTGTAACATTTCGGAGACGAAGATTAAGCTTTTTTTCTGAATCGTGATAACCTGGAGTATCAATAAAAATTAATTGTCCGTAAGAAGTATTTACAATACCTTTAATTGCGTTTCGGGTTGTCTGAGGAATTGGTGAAACAATAGAAACTGGTTCCTGACATGCTGTATTTAAAAATGTTGATTTTCCCGCACTAGGGCGCCCGATAATTGCAACAACGGCAGTTTTTAAAGGTGTGTTTTCGTTCATAGGTATAGTATATAGAATTAATTTTTTTGCGTAAAGGATAGGAGCAGCGACTTTAGGTCGTCCCGTAAGGGATGGAGCGAACAGCGGAACTGCGGATAGCCTGACCCGAACGGTAGTGAGCGGGTACGCCCTGATGATTTTTATAGAATTTATGTTTTACTTGTGGTAAAATCGTGCCACTATGACAAATGTAAAGATTCAGAATGGAAAACCTATGGCAATGGGTGCCGTTATTACCGAAAATGGTGTAAATTTTTCTATATATAGCAGGGATGCTGAGAAAGTCTGGCTTTGTTTATTTGATGACATTTCTTCTGAAAAACCATCTTCTGTTATTGAATTGAATCCTTTGTTTAATAAAACCGGGGATATCTGGCATGTTTTTGTTTGTGGTGCTGGAGAAGGAACCCTTTATCTTTATAAAATTGATGGTGCTTATTTACCAACTGAAGGTTTGCGTTTTAATTCTAACAAATATATTTTTGATCCTTATGCAAAGGCTTTTACTTCTGGTTCTTTGTTCCGTTCTTATAATAAATTGCATCAGCAGGGTTTTAAGGCAAATTCTGGTGGAGAACTTTTAGATTTATCTGATTTTCCTAAGTGTGTTGTTGTAAGTGATGATTTTGATTGGGAAGGGGACAGAGCAATTAATTACCCTTCTGATAAAACTGTTATTTATGAAACTCATTTAAAAGGTTTTACTGCATCGAAAACATCTGGCGTTGAAAAAGAGATTGCAGGAACTTACAAAGGTTTTACTAAAAAAATTGATTATCTTAAAAAACTTGGAATTACTTCTGTTGAATTGCTGCCGGTTTTTGAATTTGATGAAAATGAAAACGGTAATTTTAATCCAAAAACTGGGGAACATCTGGTAAACTACTGGGGATATTCTACAATCGGTTTTTTTGCGCCTAAAACATCTTATTCTTCTGACCGTTCTCCTTGTGGCCCTGTAAAAGAATTTAAGCAGATGGTAAAAGAACTTCATAAAGCTGGAATCGAAGTTATTCTTGATGTTGTTTACAATCATACTGCGGAAGGAAATGAACATGGTTATACTTTTGAATTCCGTGGTTTGCAGAATGATGTTTATTATTCTTTGCCAATGGCTGACAAGCAGTATTATAACAATTTCAGCGGATGTGGAAATTCTGTAAATTGTAATCATCCTGTTGTTTTTCAGTTTATTTTAGACAGTCTGCGTTACTGGGTTTTGGAAATGCATGTGGATGGTTTCCGTTTTGATCTTGCTTCTATATTAACAAGGGGACAGAGTGGGGCTCCAATTCCAAATGATATGCTTTCGGTGGCCGCTGCAATTAGTGAAGATCCTGTACTTTCTAAAACTAAGATTATTGCTGAACCTTGGGATTGTGCGGGGCTTTATCAGTTGGGTGGTTTTCCTGCTGGCAATAATAACCGCTGGTCTGAATGGAACGGTCGTTTTAGAGATGATATCCGCCGTTTTGTTCGTGGTGATGATATGGCGGCAACTGCTGCAGCTACAAGAATTGCAGGAAGTTCTGATTGTTACAATCATGATGGACGTTCTCCTTTGGCTTCTATCAATTTTATTACTGCCCACGATGGTTTTACATTAAATGATCTGGTAAGTTACAATTTTAAGCATAATGAAGAAAATGGGGAAGAAAATCGTGATGGTAGTGATGATAATTTAAGTTATAATCACGGTTTTGAAGGAGATTGTACAAATCCTAAGATTGAAACTTTACGTATTAAAAAAATTAAAAACTTTCTTTTATATTTAATGATTTCCCAGGGTGTTCCAATGCTTCTTGCGGGAGACGAAATGCGTCGTACTCAGGGTGGAAACAATAATGCATATTGTCAGGATAATGATTTAAGCTGGATAAACTGGGATTTGGAAAATCGTAACAGCGGATTGGTTCGTTATACTTCAAAATTAATTGAACTTAGAAAATATCATAATATTTTTAGCCGCAAACAGTTTTTCCATACTGTTTATGATAAAAATACTGTTCCTGAAATTTCCTGGTATGACATTAATGCAAAAAATCCTGACTGGTCAAAAGTTTCCAGATTCCTTGGTTTTAAATTAAATGGTCAGGACTGTGACAATGATTTTTATATTGCTACAAACATGGATATTTATGATTTAACAATTAATCTTCCTGCTTTACCTGTTGGTAAAAAATGGTACCGTGTTTGTGATACTTGTCTGGATAGTCCGGAAGATATTCTTGATATTGGTTCAGAAGAACTTTTGAGAGAACAGAAACGTTATGTCCTTGTTTCTGGATGTTCAATTATTTTAATGAGTAAATAGATTTGCTCTGTCCTTAACGTCACTGTTCAATTGATTTTGTAACTGTGAATTGTGCTGTGACGTTTAGTAGTTTTGTTCCAAAACTACGGGGCAGATTATTTTTTTATTTTACTCTGTCCTTAACGTCACTGTTCAATTAGTTTTGTAACTGCGAATTGTGCTGTGACGTAATGGATTTCCCTCATATGATTGAATACCCTTTGATTTTTCGGTAAACTGACTACATTAAAAAAATGTAAAATAAAATCACTGTATATTTTTTCATAGGAGAATTTTACATGGAATTCAATAAAGAAGAGTTTAAACAAAAACTTTCAGATCGTTTAAGACGTCAGTATGGAAAAGATATTTCTCAGGCTAATAAACATGACCTTTTTGATGCAGTTTCTGCTGCTGCCAGAGAAATGATTATGCCAAACTGGATGGCAACTAGAGCTGAATACGAAAAGAAACCTACAAAACAGCTTTATTATTTATCTGCAGAATTTTTAATGGGTCGTGCTTTAAGCAACAATCTTATTAATGCCGGAATTAAAGATGCTGTTTCTGAAGTTCTTCAGGATATGAATATCGATTTTGATATGATTGAAGATGAAGAACCAGATGCAGGTCTTGGAAATGGTGGTCTTGGTCGTCTTGCTGCCTGCTTCCTTGATTCTCTTGCAACTTTAGATTATCCAGGTCATGGATATGGTATTCGTTATGAATACGGTATGTTTGAACAGCGCGTTGAAGATGGTTATCAGGTTGAATATCCAGACAACTGGCTTGCTCACCGTGATCCATGGGAAGTTAAACGTTCTGACCTTGCAGTAACAGTTAAATTTGGTGGGAACATTGCTTACGGAAAAACACCAGATGGACAGCCACGTTTCTATATTGAAAATGCAGAAGAAGTTACAGCAACTCCTTGGGATATGCCAATTCTTGGTTATGATACAAAAACTGTAAATACACTTCGTTTGTGGGAAGCTTCTTCTCCAAATGGTTTTGACTTACAGCTTTTTAATAACATGGATTATAATCGTGCTGTTGAACGTCAGAATTCAGCAGAAAATATCAGCCGTGTTCTTTATCCAAACGACAATGGTCCATCTGGAAAAGCACTTCGTTTAAAACAGCAGTATTTCTTTAGTTCTGCTTCATTACAGGATTTAGTACGTCACTATGTAGCTGATCACGGAACAGATTTTTCAAAATTTGCAGAACTTCACGTTATTCAGTTAAATGATACACATCCTGTTGTTGCAATTCCTGAACTTATGAGAATCCTTATGGATGATTATACAGTTGGTTGGGATGAAGCATGGGATATTGTAACTCATACATTTGCTTATACAAATCATACAATTCTTGCAGAAGCTTTGGAAAAATGGCCAATTCAGATTTTCCAGGGACTTTTACCAAGAATTTATCAGATTGTAGAAGAAATCAACCGTCGTTTAGTAATTGAACTTCGTCAGAAATTCCCTAACGATTATTACAAACATGAACACATGGCAATTATCCATAACAACATGGTTTACATGGCTTGGATGGCAATTCATGCTTGTTTCTCTGTAAACGGTGTTGCTGCTCTTCATACAGAATTATTAAAGACTGCAGAACTTAAAGACTGGTACGCAATTTATCCAGAAAAGTTCAATAATAAAACAAACGGTATTACACAGCGCCGCTGGTGTTTAAATGCAAATCCTCAGCTTTCAAAATTCATTACAGACAGAATTGGACATGGCTGGGAAAAAGATTTAACACAGCTTAAAGGACTTGAAAAATTCCTTGATGATGAAGAAAGCTTAAACGAACTTATCCGCATCAAAATGGAAAACAAACAGGCTCTTGCTGATTATCTTAAACACACACAGAACGAATTCCTTGATCCAGAATCAATTTTTGATGTTCAGGTAAAACGACTTCATGAATATAAACGTCAGCTTTTGAATATCTTAAACGTAATGTACTTGTATAATAGAATTGTTGAAGATCCTTCTTACAATCCACCAGCAAGAACATTTATTTTTGGTGCAAAAGCCGCTTCTGGTTACCGCCGTGCAAAATCAATCATTAAATTGATTAATACAGTTGCAGAAAGAATTAACAATGATCGTCGTGTTCGCGGAAAATTACGTGTTGTATTCGTAGAAAACTATCGTGTATCTGTTGCCGAAAAGATTTTCCCAGCAGCTGATGTTTCAGAACAGATTTCTACAGCAGGACTTGAAGCATCTGGTACTTCAAACATGAAGTTTATGTTAAATGGTGCTTTAACATTGGGAACAATGGACGGTGCAAATATCGAAATTTTTGAAGAAGCTGGAAAAGAAAACGGATTCGTATTCGGACTCTTAACAGAAGAAATCAAAAAAATGGAAGCAGAACATTCATATAATCCACAGGCTTATCTTGATTCAAATCCAGGTTTGGCAAGAGTTGTAGAACAGCTTGTAGATGGAACTTATGATCCAACACATCAGTTATTTAAAGAATTACATGATTCTTTAATTTATGGTGTAGAGGGACAGAGACCAGACGTTTATTACGTTCTTGCTGATTTTGATTCATATTGTCAGGCTCGCGAAAAAATTGCAGTTGCATATGCAGACAAGAAAAAGTGGGCTAAAATGGCATTAAAGAATATTGCAAATTCTGGAAAATTCTCTTCTGACCGTACAATTGAAGATTATGTAAGAGATATCTGGCACTTAAATAAAGTTATTATTAAATAATTTTTCATTTAAGTAAAACCATAAAGCAGGGCGAAAGTCCTGCTTTTTTTTATGTATGAGGGGAAGAGCCCTTCCCCTGGCTCCAACCGCTTCAGCGTTTTCCGCCACCCCATCCAGCGGGGACACCCCGCAACGCCCCTAACGTCACTGTTAGTTTTATCTTGTAACTGCAAATTATTCTTGCATAAATATACATAAAATATTAATATTTATGCAAAATTTAGAGTGAGGAGTACTTATATGAAAAAGAGTGTATTATTTTCTGCTATTCTTGCAGCTGGAATCATTTTTTCTAGTTGTGGATCTGAAAAAGTTGAAATTAATGGTGTAAAAGATTTAGCTGGTTTAAAAATTGGTGTACAGGCTGGAACAACAGGTGAAGCTTGGGTTCTTGATAATGTTGCCGATGTAAAACTTTCATCTTTTAAGTCAGGAATTGATGCTGCATTAGACTTAAAAACAGGTTCTATTGATTGTGTTGTTCTTGATGAACTTCCAGCTCAGGCTATTGTTGAAAAAAATCCTGATTTGAAAATTGTTCGTGATGCAGAATTTACTGCAAACAAAGAAGAATATGCAATTGCCGTAAAGAAAGGAAATGAAGAAGTTCTTTCTATTATAAACAAAACAATTGCAGATCTTAAAGCTGGAAATGGTTATAACGAACTTACAAATGCTTTCATGCCAACTGATGGAAAAATTACTATTCCTTCTATTGAAAATGAATCAACATCAGGTGTAATCAAACTTGGAACAAATGCTTCATTCCCTCCATTTGAATATGTAGAAGGAACAAAATTTGTAGGTTTTGATATTTCTATGGGTGAATATATTGCAAAAACAGCAGGTTTAAAACTTGAAATTGTTGATATGGCATTTGACAGTTTAATTCCAGCACTTCAGTCTGACACTATTGATTTTATTGCAGCTGGTATGTCTGTAACAGAAGAAAGAAAACAGAATGTTGATTTCTCTGAACCATATTATGCATCAGAACAGGTTATTATTGTTCGCGTAAAATAAGTCATAACAATAGTTATAAATCAAAAAATTTGATATTATTTAAGGCGGAAGTTTTCTTCTGTATTATTAAAGGGGTATTATAGCCCCTAAAAACGGCGAAGCCAAGGTATTATACAAAAAGTGCCTTGACTCGTCGTATTTTTTTTTAAGGATAACATTTTGTTTGAATCATTTTATAACACAATAATTGCAGGGCAGCGTTACATCCTGATTTTACAAGGTCTTGGAAATACAATTTTAATTGCGGTATGCGCTCTTTTTATTGGAACAATTCTTGGTTGTATTTTTGCCTTAATGAAAGTTTCTGGAAATAAAATTCTGGAATTCTTAGCAAATATTTATACAACAGTATTACGAGGAATTCCTTTAGCAACTCAATTAATGATTTTTTATTTTGTTGTTTTTGCCCCTTTACATCTTCCTAAAATTCTGGTTGCCATTATTGCCTACGGTTTGAATTCTGGTGCTTATTGTACAGAAATTTTCCGTGCAGGAATTCAAGGTGTTGATAAGGGACAGAGTGAAGCTGGACGTTCTTTAGGATTAAATAAAAATCAAACTTTGTTTAAGATTATACTTCCTCAGGCAGTAAAAGCGTGTCTTCCAACTTATACATCAGAATTTATTGTATTAATAAAAGAAACTTCAGTTGCAAGTTTTATTGCTGTTATGGATATGACAAAAGCTGGTGATATGATACGAAATTCAACTTATAATGCATGGATTCCACTTATTACCTGTGCAATTATTTATTTAATTCTCACAGTTGGACTTACAAAAATATTTGGTTTGCTTGAAAAGAAATTACAAAAAAGTGAGAGATAATTATGAGTGATACAAATATGAATAATGAAAATTTTATTGTAGTCAAAAATCTTAAAAAAAGTTTTGGTCAGCTCCAGGTAATAAAAGATGTTTCAATTACTATAAAAAAAGGTGAAAAAATTGTTGTAATTGGTCCATCTGGTTCTGGTAAAAGTACTTTTTTAAGATGTTTAAACAGACTTGAAGAACCTGATGCTGGACTTATTACTTTTGAAAATTTTACAGTTACTGATAAAAATACAAATATAGATTTATGCCGTCAGAAAATGGGAATGGTTTTTCAACATTTTAATTTATTCCCTCATTTAACTGTAATGCAGAATATTACTCTGTCCCCAATTACATTAAAACTAAAAACAAAAGAAGAAGCAGAAAAACAGGCAATGGAACTTTTATCAAAAGTTGGTCTTGCTGATAAAGCTGATGTTTATCCTTCAACTTTGTCTGGCGGTCAAAAACAGAGAATCGCAATTGTTCGTTCTCTTGCTATGAATCCAGATGTCATGCTTTTTGATGAACCAACTTCCGCTTTGGATCCAGAAATGGTTGGTGAAGTTCTAAATGTAATGAAAAGTCTTGCTGATGAAGGTATGACAATGGTTGTTGTAACTCATGAAATGGGATTTGCAAAGGAAGTTGCCGATAGAGTTTTATTTATGGACAATGGATATGTGGCAGAAGAGGGAACTCCAGAAGAAATTTTCCAGAATCCTAAATGTGACCGATTAAAACAGTTCTTAAAGGCTGTTTTGTAGTAAAATAGATACAAAATTGTAATGATTACAAAAAATAACCTAGGTTATATTTTTGGTAACCTTGGTTATTTCGTGTTAAATGCTATTTAAATTCAAAATATTTATGTTATTATGTTCTTAGCTTGAATAAATCAAGAGGTTCACGGGAAGTTAATTCTTTTTGAATCGCTTTGACAATAGATGAGACCAAGTCTCATATTTCAGGGCATCGGATATTTACAAGCTAAGAGAGTTTACTTATCTCGTAAGAGATAAAAAAAGACACAGATTTTAATCTGTGTCTTTTTTTTTATCACTAAGTTGTTATTTGGAAATCTGGAACTGCAGCAAAAGCATTTTCAATTCATTAATGTTATCAACTTTGAAAATATGGAAAATTGAAGAAAATTCTTTTTTTACGGTAGAAATACTAATGAAATATTTTTCACTTAAATCTTTATAACTTAAGTTTTCATTCAGATAATCATAAACAAGATTAATCTGGCGTTCAGAAAGTCCTGTGGTTTTTAAGGAAAGAGATTTTCCTTTTGTAGTATGAAATAATTCATGATCACTAACGTTTGCCGGAATGATACAGAATTCAGCTTTAAGATATTTGTAAACACAGATGAAAAATGCTCCGTAGAAAACTGAAGTGAACAAAGCTACAAATGTTTTTGGCCAACCATGAGTAAACATCAGGAATATTGAAATTACATGATATATTAACAGCATGTAGCATGTAAAAAAAGATTTTTTTGAGAATTGACCACCAATTATGATAAGTATTAATGCAGCATAGAAAAAGAATATTCCTAGTTGTTCATAACCTGTAATAATTGTTACACTGCTTTCAACCAACATGAGAACATAAAGTCTTTTAATGCCTGGTTTAATCAAACATGAAATACCAATAAGAAAAGTAGTTCCATGAACTATTGGGAGTAAAATACTTGTGAATGGGTGACCGTTAAATCTTAACGGAATCAATTCTAAAATCGATAATGGGTCGCCATCCAAGAGAACACTTGCTAGAAACGATACAAATACAAATACCGATCCTGCTGCAGCTATGACCCTCTCCATACGAGTCGTAGATGTTTTCATAATACTTTATATTATAAGTCTTAAAATGTATAAAAACAAATAGAATCTGTAAAAAAATGCATTAGCCAAGTATTTTTTTTGCAATTGCAATAGCAGATTTTTCTCCATCCATTGCGCTGGAAACAATTCCTCCAGAATAGCCGCTGCCTTCTCCAGATGGATAAAGATTTTTAATTCCTGTGCATTGGAAATCATCTCTGTCCCTTGTTATTCGAACAGGAGTACTGGTTCTGGTTTCAGGTGCAATTAAAAGAGCATTTTCTGAAATAAAGCCTTTCATGTTTCTATCAAAATCAATAAATCCTTGCTTTAATCTTGTAGAAATATGAGAAGGAAGCCATTCGTTTAAATTAGAGGATTTTAATCCTGGTGTATAACTTGAAACAGGGAGATCTGTTGATTTTTTATTTGAAAGAAAATCTGTTAGTTTTTGCGCAGGTGCTCTCTGTCCCTCTCCATTAAGTTTAGCTTTTTTTTCTATATCAGCACGGAATAAAAGACCAGCAAGACCTTCACATCCTTCTGCAATAGCTTCTTTTTTAAATGATTCTGGAATATCTTGAGGTTGTATTTCAACTACTATTGCAGCATCAGACCAAGCTGAATTTCTTGAGGCAGTAGACATTCCGTTTACAACAATTTCATCAGGTCCCGAAGCAGACGGAACAACAAATCCACCTGGACACATACAGAAAGAATAAACTCCTCTTTCCATAACTTGAGTTTTTACACTATATTCTGCAGTTGGAAGATTTGGATTGTTTGAATTGTGATATTGAATTGCATTGATTAATTCTCGAGGATGTTCAACTCTTACACCAGCAGCAAAAGTTTTTGCTTCAAGAGATGATGGACTAATTTTTCCAATAAGTTTGTAAATATCGGTAGCAGAATGACCTGTGGCAAGAAGAACTGCATTTGCGGTGAAAGATTTACTCTGTCCCTCTTTACACGATATTGTTTGAACTCCTGTTATTGTTTTCTTGCCATCATCATTAGTTATGATAAAGTCTGTAACTTTTGTGTCAAAATGAAATTCACCACCAAGATCAATAATTTTCTGGCGCATATTGTTAATTACTTTAGGAAGTTTGTCGGTTCCAATATGAGGATGAGCATCAGTGAGAATTTTTTTATCAGCTCCAAATTCAACAAAAATAGCAAGAATTTCATTTATGTTTCCCCGCTTATTACTTCGGGTATAAAGTTTTCCATCAGAGAATGTTCCTGCTCCTCCTTCTCCAAAACAATAATTGCTGTTTTCATCAACAATGTTTTTTGTACTTATTGCAGCAATATCTTTCCTGCGTTGAATTGTCTCTGTCCCTCTTTCAATAATGATTGGTTTTATACCATATTCAAGAAGTTTTAGAGCTCCAAACAAACCCGCTGGCCCTGAACCAACAATTATTACAGAATGTTTTCCATCAGATTTTTTCCATTGTGGTACTAAATTATTAGAATCAGAAGGTTTTTCTCCAATGTATACTTTGTATCGCAAATGGAGTTTTTGTTTTCCGTGTCTTGCATCAATAGATTTTTTTAAAAATTCAAGAATAACCTGATCCTTAGAAAATGAAATACCTTTAATTTTTAATTCTTTATAAATCAGGGATTTAATAAAATTATTGTTTTTTTCTTCTTCCGGTTTGATTGTGATGGTAACTTCTAAATTCATGGTGATAGTATAACGGGATTTTTATAAAAATGATACATAAGGAGAAAAGGGGACAGAGCAAAAATGAAATAAAAAAAAATTGCCCCGTAGTTTTGGTACAAAACTACAAAACGTCACAGAATAATTTGCAGTTATGAAAGAAAATGAACAGTGACGTTAGGGACAGAGCAAAAATGAAATACAAACTTGCCCCGTAGTTTTGGTACAAAACTACAAAACGTCACAGAATAATTTGCAGTTATGAAAGAAAACGAACAGTGACGTTAGGGACAGAGCAAAATCCCCGATTTTTAGAATAATCTGAAATTTAATGTTAATCTTCCTCCTGATAACATTGATTTCTTATTTCATTTGGTATACTCTATTTATTATGAGAGTAAGTAATATTAAGAAAGTTATTGTATTATTATTTGTAGTTTTGAATTTATCTTCATACATTTGTGCTGCTGGAAAAAAAACAATGTATGTTTCTGTTGATACAGCTATTGTTAGAGAAAATTCATCAAAAGCTTCCAAAAAATCAGCTTCAATTCCATATGGTGCAGCTGTAACTATAATTCAAGAAAAAAAAGACTGGTATTATATTTCATGTGATAGTCCTAAAGTTTATGGATGGGTTCAGGCATCTTCTTTAACAAGAAAAAACGTTGCTGCGCGTGGTAAAGTATCCTCAGCTGATGCAAAAGAAATTGCTCTTGCAGGAAAAGGTTTTAATGCTTCAATTGAAACTGCATATGCAGAAGCCGGGAATATTGATTTTTCTACTGTAAATAAAGTTGAAACATATACCCCTTCAGAAGAATCTATTGTTAAGTTCATCAAAGAAGGTGAATTAAATCTTTCGGAGGAGTAATAGTATGAAAAAAATTCTGTTCAAATCTTTGTTGATTATTTCACTATTATCATTTACTTCTTGTGCTTCACTTTTTATTGATTCAATTACATCTTCTGATGCAACAGGACTTGCTGTTTCTGAAACTATAAAATCAATTTCAAAGGCAACTGAAGAAATTACTATTGAAAATGAATATTATATTGGGCGTTCTACTGCGGCTGCTATTCTTAAAAAATATCCGCTTTATACTGGTTCCCCAAAAACAACTCTTTATTTAAATCATATTTGTAGTTCAATTGTTTTAAATTCTTCATCACCAGAAATATTCAAAGGATATTACGTTGCAATCCTTGATACAAATGAAATTACTGCAATGTCAACTCCAGGTGGACATATTTTTGTAAGTCGCGGATTACTTAATTGTACTACTTCAGAAGATGCTCTTGCTGCTGTAATTGCACACGAAATTGCTCATATTGAATTAAAACACAGTGTTGGTGTTATAAAAAGCAGCAGATGGACTGATGTTGGAACTAAATCTGTTGCGGCAATAGGAATGCTTACTTCTGATGCTTATGATTTAGGATTGAATGTTTCTAAGGAAGATTTACAGTCTTTCTATGCTGCAACTGATAATCTTGTCGGAACACTTGTAACATCAGGATACGCTAAGAGTCAGGAATACGAAGCTGATAAAAGAGCATTGGAACTGATGAATAATACTGGTTATGATGCTAATTCAATGATTGAAATGCTTGAAATGATAGATAAAACTGGTTCTGCTTCAAAAGGTGGATGGAATGAAACTCATCCTAAACCTCAGGACAGAATATATGAAGTTAAAAAACAATTGAAAAAAATGGAATTAAGTGCATCTGATAAATCAATTCGTCAGGCTCGTTTCGAAAAAAATAAACTCTAAAAAAGGTGGTTGGCCATATGAAAAAAATTGATAAACAGAAAGTAAAAATATTTTTACGATGTTTTATCATTTCTGTAATTATTTTTGTATTGTCAATCACTTTGCATTTTACAAAGGTTTTTAATTTCTTTGAAAATAAAACTTATGATTTACGAATGTCAGAACTGGCGAAAACCAAAAATCCATGTGATGATATTTATTTTATAAAGGTTGATCAGGAAAGTATAGATTGGGCTTCAGAAACTTATGGATGGAGCTGGCCATGGCCAAGAGAAGCTTATGGTCGTATAATTGAATTTGTTTCTGCTGGAAATGCTAAATCTATAGCCTTTGATATTGTCTTTTCAGAACCATCAATTTACGGAGAAGAGGACGATCTTGCTTTTGCTAAGGCAGAAGAAGAAAGTGGTATTACAATTCAGACTATTTTTATAAATGGGGACAGAGCAGATGGCACGGAACACGCTCAGCTTCCAATTCCTGTGATCGCTGATAATGCTGCAATGCTGGCAAATATTACCAGTTCAATGGATGATGATGATATTATTCGTAGAGGTCGTCTTTCTTATGAGTATAACGGGGAAGTATATCCAACATTAGGGACAGCTCCTTTGTATCTAACTGATGATACAGAAGGTTTAAAGGCAATACCTCGCCTTGAGGATGGAACAGTTCTTTTAAGATATCAGAAATCAATGGACGATTATGAACCTTTTTCAGCAATGAGCATTTTAAAGAATTACGATTCCTGGAAAAATGGCGAAGAATGCGATTTTGAGCCCGATGAATTTGAAGATGCATATGTTTATGTAGCTTATTATGCCACTGGTTTATTTGATATTTGTTCAACTCCAGTTTCAAAAGTTTTTCCAGGGGTTGGAGTTCATATAACAACTTTAGACAATTATCTAACAGATAGTTTTATGATAAAAGCTTCTGACTGGGGAAACGTATTGTGGTATTTTACTCTGTCCCTCCTTTCAAGTTTGCTTATTGCTACTGCTTTGTGTATGAAAAAACAGTGGTTATCTCTTTTTACATTAATAGTTTCTGGCGTTTTACTTATGGGAATAGCGGTCTCTGTCCCTTATATTTTATTCTTCAATGGAATTTGGATTGTGATGGTGGGACCATTGTTTAATCTTGCTCTGTCCCTGCTTTTTAATATAGGTTTTAGTTTTGCTGTTGAAGGAAAACAAAAGAAAATAATAAAAGATGCATTTAGTAAATGTCTATCAAAGGATGTTGTAAATCAAATTTTAGAAGATCCATCTTCTTTTTCGCTAGGTGGAAAACAATTTCGAATGACTGCAGTGTTTACCGATATTCAGCAATTTTCATCTTTTTGTGAATTTTTGTCACCAGAAGAAGTGGGAAGTCTTTTAAATTATTATCTAACTCCTATGTCAGATATTTTATTAAGTGAAAAAGGTACTTTGGATAAATATGAAGGTGATGCAATTATTGGATTTGTTGGAGCTCCTGTTGAAATAGAAAATCATGCGGATAGAGCTTGTACTGCTGCTGTTTTAATGAAAAAACGGGAAAAACAAATGAATCAGGAGATTTATTCTATTGCTTCTTCAGAAAAACCTGGTGATATGACAGATGATTTGTATAATTCCTTTTTGAAACTTGTAAAAAATAATCGAAAGATATTTACAAGAATTGGAATCAATACTGGATATATGATGGCAGGTTTTTTTGGTTCTGATCAGATGAAAAACTATACAATGATGGGGACAGACGTAAATATTGCATCAAGATTGGAAGGTGTAAACAAGCAGTATCATACTGGAGGAATATTAATCAGTGATGAAACAAAGAATGATCTTCATGAGGATTTTTTAGTTAGAAGATTGGATAGGGTCAGAGTAATTAATATCGAAAATCCAATCAGATTGTATGAATTAATTGATAAAAAAGAATTTTCTAGTGATAAAGACCGATTTGATATAAATATCTGGGAAAAGGCTATGGATTTTTTTGAATCAAAAGATTATTCATCAGCTTATGAACACTTTAAAATCTTTTATAACAAAAATCCTGATGACGGAGTTGCTGCTTATTACATATCTCTATTGGAAAGATATTTCCTTGTTAATAAGTATCCAACTCAATCTGATGGAGAAGGTGTTGTTTTTGAACCAGAGACTGGTATTTTCAGATTATCGCAGAAATAATTTGACTAACATTGATTAACAATATATTGTGATAAACCTGTTATATGGATTATTGCATTTTTTGAAATTCCTAAATTGATTAGTTGTCTTATTTTTATCTTTAGAGTTTCTTTTGAAATATCCTGTGGTATAACTGGTGATGATGTCTGGAAAATTTCACAAATTTTTCTGATAATATTCTGTTTTTTTTCTGATGGAATTTCTCTTGGTTTGATAAAGTTTCCTGTAGGCTGATTTTTATGCAGATATTCATAGAGTTTTTTTATTGAGCCAAAAGAATCTATTAAGACTTGTTTTGATATAAAAGTTTTTTCTGATTTATAAGCATGATAGCTGCTCCATTTATATTCATTTTTTTTGGCTATACCGGCTTTTTCTGGATTATTTATAATGTAACTAAAGCATTCTTGGAGATAATTTGTATCTTCAACTGGCTTACTGGTAAACCGATCGTTAAAAAGATGGCCAATTCTATCGTATTTTTTATTAAAAAATCTTGCATAAATTGAAGTTACCGTTTGCATAAAATTAGAAATTTTATTTTCATTATCATGAAGAAGCATATGAATATGATTATCCATCAGAACATAGGTATTAAGTTCGATTCTATATTTAATTGAATATTTTGAGAGTAATGAAAGAAAAAAATATCGATCATCATTATCTAAAAATATATCCTGTTTATTAATTCCTTGTACCATTGAATGATAAAACCCTGATATAGATCTTTCTCTTGGCATCCGCATAAAAAACTCCTTTAAAATGTTCTATCTGTTAATTAGCTTTTACTTGTATAAAAAAGACACTTTTTTGAAAAAAATTTTAAATAAATTGGATAATTTGCTCTGTCCCCAATTGAAAGTACAAATTTTTTCAATTGGTGACAGAGCAAAAGACAAAAATCTATTTTTGTGGTATAACTTTTAGCATGAAAGTAGCAATTTTTTTTGGATCAAAGTCTGATAAAGACACTATGAAAAAGGCCGCTGATATTCTTGATGAATTTGGCGTGGATTATAAAGCTTACATTATATCTGCTCATAGAGCTGGGGCTTTACTTAAACAGGTTGTAAAACAGGTTGAAGACGAAGGTTGTAAAGTTATTATTGCTGGAGCTGGATTAGCAGCTGCTCTTCCTGGTGTTATTGCAGGAATGACGACATTACCTGTAATTGGTGTTCCATTAGAATGTATTTCTGATAAATCTAATGGATTAGGTGGAATGGATGCATTGTTATCAATAGTTCAAATGCCTCCTCAAATTCCTGTTGCAACTGTTGGTATTAATAGTTCTAAAAACGCGGCATATCTGGCGTTACAGATTTTAGCTTTGAATGATGCTGAATTATCGAAAAAATTAAAATCATTTAGAGAAAAATTAGCTGAAGATGCTGAATTATCTGGAATTGATATTAAGTTTTAATAAATATTTAAAATTATAAAAAAAGGGGACAGAGCAAAATTTCAAATTATCACAAATTTTGCTCTGTCCCCTTTTTATTTCAGTATCATTTTCCCTTTATAATTAAGTTTCCCATATTTACCTTTTACCTAGTTTTCAAATATCGTTTTTTTCTCTATAATGTATAAATCTCAGGGCGTTGCGGGGCTGTAATTTAATTAAGTTTTGCCCCGCTGGAAAGGGTAGCGAGCAACATTGTGCGAGCGTAGGGAGAGTCTTCTCCCTCCTTAGTCAATTTGAAGAAAATTTTTAGGAGCAAGTATGGCATCTTACAAAGAATCTGGTGTAGACGTAGAAGAAGGTTACCGCGCTGTAAACAAGTACAAGGAACATGCAAAAAGAACTGCAATTCCAGGTCTTTTAACAGGATTGGGAAGTTTTAATGGTATGTTTGAAGTTCCAAAAGGTATTAAAAATCCTGTAATTGTAAGTGGAACTGATGGTGTTGGTACTAAACTTGATATTGCTTTCAAGATGAATAAATATGACACTGTTGGAATTGACTGTGTTGCAATGAGTGTTAATGATATTCTTTGTTCTGGTGTTCAGACTTTGTTCTTCCTTGATTATGTTGCATGTGGAAAACTTGATGCTGATGTTGCTGCTGATCTTGTAAAAGGTGTTGCTGATGGTTGTGTTGATACTGGATGTGCACTTCTTGGTGGGGAAACAGCTGAAATGCCTGATTTTTATGATGATGGTAAATATGATCTTGCAGGTTTTGGTGTTGGTGTTGGCGAAAAAGATGAAATGATTACTGGAGAGGCAATTAAAGACGGTGATGTTCTTATTGGTCTTTCTTCAACAGGTGTTCATTCAAACGGTTTTAGCCTTGTTCGCAAACTTGTAAAAGATTTTAATGATCCATTTATTCTTGATGGAAAAGATACTGGAAAAACAATTGGTGAAGTTCTTTTAACTCCAACTCGTATTTATGTAAAACCAGTTATGGAAGTTCTTGAAAAATATCGTAAAGCAATTCACGGTATGGTACATGTTACTGGTGGTGGATTCTATGAAAATATTCCACGTATGTATCCTAAAGCTAAAGATGGAAAAAAACAGTTGATTTCTGTGATTAATCGTGGTAGTTGGGATATTCCTCCTGTTTTTGGTGAATTAATTAAGCGTGGAGCTGATTTAAATTCAATTTATAATACTTTCAATATGGGAATTGGTTTTGTTCTTGCTGTTAATTCAAAAGAAGCTGATGATATTATAAAGATGTTCAATGCAAATGCTTCTAAATATCATAAAGACTATTGTCCTGATATGAAGGCTTATAAAATCGGTCGTGTTGAATATGCTGAAGGTGAAGCTTCAACTCAGAAAGAACAGGTTTTGTTTAAAGATTAATTTCTAATTTTGATTTTTTTGATAAAAGGGCGCAGGTGAGAGTGATTTTACTTGTGCCTTTTTTAATTTTTTTAAATTGGGGACAGAGTAAATTTTCTCTTTTCCAGGAGTTTTAGATGAAAAAATTAAAGGTTGCTGTTTTAGTTAGTGGTGGTGGAACAAATCTTCAGGCATTAATTGATTATGAAGCTGAACAAAAAAGTTCATGCCCTTATGAAATTGTTATTGTAATTTCTGATCATAAAGACGCATATGCATTGGAGCGAGCATCGAAAGCTGGCATATTTTCTGCAATAACAAGCCCTTATTCTGTAATGGGAAAAGAAATCGCAATGGCTGCTTCTAGAGATGAAAAACGTATTGCCGTTTCGGATGCTGTTTTACGTTTATGTGAAGAAAAAGAAGTTGATGTAATTGTTCAGGCTGGTTGGTTAACTGTACTTGCAGGTAAAATTATTGATAAATATTCGAATAAAATTATAAATCTTCATCCAGCACTTCTTCCAAAATTTGGTGGAGTTGGTATGTGGGGACATCATGTACATGAAGCTGTTATTGCTGCTGGTGAAAAAGAGAGTGGTTGTACAATTCATTTAGTAAATGGTGAATGTGATGGTGGAAAAATCTTAATCCAGAAGAAAGTCCCAGTTTTGGAAGGTGATGATCCTGATTCACTGTATGCGAGAATTGCACCTGAAGAACATAAGGCTATTGTTGAAGGTTTACTTCTTCTCTGTAAATAAGGAATATTGGGATTTTTTGCTCTGTCCCCAATTTAATGAAAAATTATTTGTCAAGTTTGAAGCTTAGTGGTAGTAATTGTTCTAATGTAAAGATTTGATAATCTGATTGGCTTCTGGCTAAAATGATTTTGAAATCTTTTGAGCAGAATTCACTCATTACTTGACGACAAACTCCACATGGGGGACAGAGCTCATTTAGTTCAATTTTGCCTGTTTTTAAGTTTTCTGGACCACCTGTTATAACTATTGCTTCAAAATCTTTTTGACCTTCGCTTACTGCTTTAAAAATTGCAGTTCTTTCAGCACAAATGCTTGGTCCGTATGCACCATTTTCGATATTACAGCCTCCATAAATGTTTCCATCTGATGTTAGTAATGCTGCTCCTACGTGAAAATGGGAATAAGGAACGTAAGAATAGTTCAACATGTCTATTGCTTTTGAAATTAGTTTATCGTAATTCAATTAAGTTGCTCCATTTTAAGTAGAATTTGAGTGATTTTCCTCTGTCCCCATTTTATCGTTTTAATTAAGCAAAATGGGGACAGAGGAAGTTATGTTTATACTGTCATAATTTGTTGTATTTTAGCATGTTCTGTTGTTATTTTTGTATTTTTGCAACTTGTTCTAAATGGGGACAGAGGAATTCCATTCTTTCCAAAGATTGTTACAGGGCCATAATTGTACCATGCATATCTTCCAAATACAGGTTCTGGAACATTTTTATTGAAAAGTGTAATAATGTTTTGTTTTCCTTCTGTTCCTGAGAAAGCGAATGTTGCCGGATAATAGATTCCGTCGTTTCCTGCAATTTCAAAACCTGTGAAGTTATCAGGGACAGAGTTGTTTTGATTTTTTTCCATTTCCTTGTAGTAATTAAATTCTTCTTCATCACTTTTTACTTGGAAACCATTATCTGCATTTTTGAATGTTAAAATTAATTTTCCATCTTTGGAAATCGCTTCTTCAAAAATTGGTCCGGAAACGTCCTTAATTGGTAAAAGATTGTAAACATTACCTAATGCTGTACGAGCCATTCTTTCACCTAATGTTTTCTTTGCTTTTGGATGAATATCGTTATATTGACCTAAATCTAAGGCACATGTCATAAAAGCATTTTTTACATATTGTGATGTTTGAAGTTGTGCTTCTCTGATAAAACACCAGTGTTTAAAATCTCTATCCTGTTTATAACGATGTTCTGGTAATTGAACAAAAATAAATGGCATGTCAGAATCGTTCCAGTCTTCTCTCCAAAGTTGAATCATTCTGCTAAAAAGTTTCTGATACATTTGAGGTTTGTGATCATCACTTTCGCCCTGATACCAGATTACGCCTTTGTTTGTGTATGGCATTATTCTTTGTAACATACATTCATATAATCCTGTTGGACGATATGGATTTTTGCAGGATTTTGGTCCAGGCCAGGCACAAGGTCCGATTCTTTCTTGAATTTCTTCCCATTCAATTCCTGGTACGGTAGCATATAATTCATTACATTTTTTTTGCCATTCATCATTTTCTATAACATATTTATCATATTCTTCGCATTGTTGTTGTATAGTTTTGCCTTTTGTTGCTTCTTCCTGTTCAATCAGATAAGTTCGTAAGTCATCATCCTTTTCCAGTGATTCTTTATTCATCCATGCTGAAGCTGATGTTCCTCCCCAGTTGCAACCAATAATTCCCACGGTAACATTTAAATCTTCTGATAATTTTTTCCCAAAGAAATATCCTACTGCTGACCAGGCTTTTTTCCATTCAGAATCCCAGGTTTGCCAGCTTGTATTTCGTTCTGCTTCGTAGAATGCATCATCTTTCCATCCGATTTTATTTGTGTAATAGAAGCGAATTTTTGGATTATTTTTAGTTTTTAATTCCTCAGGACCTTCTGTACAATTTTGGAGTTCAAATTCCATATTGCTCTGTCCCCCTGCAATCCAAACTTCACCAATTGATACATCAGAAAAAACAACTTCTTTTGAATCGCTTTTTATTTTTAATACACAATCGGTTTGTTCTACTTGTGGTAATAATTGTACAAGCCAGCGGTTTTCTGTTGTTCTTGATTTATTTGAAGTTAGTAATTCATTTTTTGAGTTGTATAATTCGACTGAAATTAAAGTGCCAGAATCGGCGGTTCCGAAAATTGAAATGTTTTTGTTGCGCTGAAGTACACAATGATTTGAAAAAATTGCAGCGACTGAAAAATTTGACATATATAGACTCCTATGGTTTTCGAGAATAAAAAAATTATGTGATTAATTATACTCCGAAAAGGGGACAGAGTAAAATTGAAATTTGATTTATGGAATAAGAGAGAATATAATTTAAAAAAATTAGATAAATGGACGGATTTATGAAAGAATATGATCTTATTGTTATTGGAGCTGGAAATGGAGGGTTGATGGCTGGTGCATATGCATCAAAAGCTGGATTAAAAACTCTTGTTCTTGAAAAACATAATCTTCCTGGTGGATCTGCTGCAAGTTTCAGAAGAGGGCGATTTGAATTTGAAGCTTCTCTTCATGAAATGGCTGAAGTGGGGACAGAGTCAAATCCAGGAATTGTTAGATCATATTTTTCTGAAATTGGTGCAAAAGTTGACTGGCGATACGAAGATCATACTTTTAGGGCAATTTTAAATACTCCCGAATTAAAATATGATGTTCTTCTTCCTTGCAATATAGAAAAATTTTGTGATGAAGTTGAAAAGCAGGTTCCTGGTAGTCGAGAAAGTGTCAGTTTATTTTTTGAATATGCAAAAAAAGCCCGTGAAACTGTAAATCATCTGACTTCAAAAAAGGTAAAATTTAAAGATATTCCTGCAATTATTGATGTATTAAGATTAACTTCAAATTCTACAGATGATTTTATGAATTTACTGGGAATTCCTAAAAAGGCTCAATATTTACTTTCAACTTATTGGCCTTATATGGGAGAATCAACAGATACTTTAAATGCTTTCACACTTCCATTGATTGATTATTTGTATGTTCATTATGGAGCGGGAATTGCATCTAAATTTTCTTTTGAATTATCTCTGTCCCTTGATGAAGCAATCAGACGATATGGTGGTGAAATCTGGTACAATTCAGAAGTTACAAAAATTCTTGTCAAAAATAAATCTGTTTATGGCGTTGAAGTTAATGGAGAACAGATTTTTACAAAACATATAATAAGTAATTGTTATCCTGATACAGTTTTTGGAAAATTGATTGATAAAAAAGAGGTGCCGGTTTTTGAGAACCAGAAAGCAAATGCAAGAACAATAGGTCTATCATTTTTTGCGGTTTATCTTGGACTTAATAAAACTGCAGATGAAATAGGTTTTAAGGATTATACAACATTTATCCAGGATTATCCTGATTCAAAACGTCAGATGAAAGCTTGTTATGGTCTTGGGGGAGATGGATTGATAATTGCAAATTGTTTAAATGTGCTTATTCCAGATTGTTCTCCTAAAGGAACTTGTCATGTTTCATTTACCTGTCCTGTTTATGGTGAAGAATGGGGAAAAATAAAACCAGAAGATTACAAAAAGAAGAAACTGGAAATTGCAGAAAAAGTAATTGCAAAAACTGAAAAAGAATTAGGTGTTGAAATAAAACCTTATATTGAGGAAATAGAAGTTGCAACTCCAGTGACTTTTGCCCGCTATCTTAATAGTCCAAATGGTTCTCCTTATGGTTATCAATTATGCAATTGGGATGGAATGTTTACCAAAACAATGACAGTAGAAAAAGAATTAACAATAAAAGGACTGCGTTTTTGTGGTGCCCATACCGAAAAAGGGCTTGGTTTTAACGTTACATATGAATCAGGAATAAATGCTGTAGAAAGAACCTTGAAGGATATGAAAAAAAAGGGGACAGAGTAAAATGGGAAAAAACAGAATTAAATCATTAAGTGCTTTACATTTTTTTTCAATATTGAAGGAAAGAAAAAATAGATTTGCAAAAGCTTCAAAAGATTCTATTGCTGCAGACACAACTGTTAATGAACTTTCTAAGAAACTTCATCCTCAGGCTCAATTTGTAAAAGTTGCAGAAATAAGGGACAGAGGAAATGGAACAAAAACTTTCACTTTTATTCCAGACAAAGAAAAGGGGACAGAGTCACTTGCCTATTTTTCAGCAGGTCAGTACATTTCTGTAAATGTTGAAATTAACGGATTAAAATTTACTCGTCCATATTCACTTTGCTCATCACCTTTGGAATCACTTCAAGGAAAATATGAAATAACAGTAAAATCTGTTTCAGAAGGTCTTGTCTCTAATTTCATTATTGATAACTGGAAAAAGGGGACAGAGCTAATTATTTCCTCTCCTCTCGGTAATTTTGATTATGTAAACTTAAGAGACGCTCCAACAGTACTGGGAATTGCAGGTGGGAGCGGAATTACACCATTTTTATCAATGGCAAAAGCAATTTCTGATGGAACTGAAGATTTTAATCTTATTCTTTTGTATGGAAGCCGAAAATACAATCAGATTTTGTTTAGAGAAGAATTGGATGAGCTTCAGAAAAAAAATCCAAAAATTAAAATTGTTCATGTGCTTAGTGATGAAGACCATGAAGGTTGTGAAAAAGGATTTATAAATCAGGAAATAATTCAAAAATATATTTCTGTTTCTGATTATTCAGTATTTATTTGCGGTCCTCAAGTAATGAGTGATTTTGTTGATAAAGAATTAGAGAAACTTAATCTTCCTCAAAAATTTATACGCCATGAATTGTTCGGTGAAGTTCATGGAGCGAAAAATCAACCGGATTATCCTGAAAACAGTAATAAGTTAAATAAATATTCAGATGGGGACAGAGTAAAAATTACCATATCTATTCACGATAAAAAAGAAATTGTTTATGGAAGTGCAGACGATACAATTCTTCAAATACTTGAACAAAATAATATCTCTGTCCCTTCTCGCTGCCGAAGTGGCGAATGTGGCTGGTGTCATACCTTCTTAAAAAGTGGAAAAGTTTATATTCCAAAACGAATGGATTATAGACGAAAAGCTGATGAAAAATTTGGGTTTATTCATCCTTGCTGTACGTTTCCTTTGAGTGATCTGGAACTGGAAAATTAGTTTTAAGAAGATTTACTCTGTCCCCTTTAAAAACTTCTAAATTAAGAAACCTCTTATTTTTCTCTTAGTGTTTTTTCATGTTTTGGAACTTGCAATATTGTATATTTATAAATGTAAGGATGAGTTACGGCTCAAACACAAAAACTTAAAAAATAAATAAAGCGATTAATCGCACTAAGGAGTATATTATGAAAAAGAATTTAAAGGTTTTAGCAGCAGCAATTTTAGTATCTATGGCAGCAGGTTCAACTGTATTTGCAGCTCCTGTAAAGAATGAAGAAAAAACACCTGTAGTTCAGGAACAGAAACAGGAAATTGTAACACTTACTGGAAAAGTTAAAGTTTCTAGAAAAGGTGAAATTACTTTTGAAGTAAAAAAAGCTCCTGCTTACAAAGTGATTGTTTCAGATGAAGATATGACAGCCGTTATTAAGGCTCGTAAAAATAAAATGCTTATCTTGTCAGGTTATGCAAACGATGCAGGAAAAACTTTCGAAGTTGTAGCAATCGGTGGCATTAATTCAAATGGCAGTGATAAATAAAAAGAATAGATTATAGTAAAAAGCCTGGTTCTTAATTGAGCCAGGCTTTTTTTTTAGGAGATTCCGGCTAAAGCCGTCGGCTGTTCCACCCTTCGCTAACGCTCATCCTCCTCAACAAAAACAGATTTTTATAAAAAATCAGTTTTTGTCTGCGGTGGACTGCTTTGCAGGGGTTCCATAGCCTAATCTGTCAAAAGGGGACAGAGTAAAACAGAAAAAAATTAATTTTTTCTTCTAATCACCCCTGTATTATCAAGTTCATAAGTATTTGAATTAATAATAATCTTATCGTGATTATCTGTGTTTGTGCCGGCAATAATAATCTGATTATTTTTTAATTCTACTTCATCACCTATAAAGATTGAAAATAATTTATCCTGTTCCATAGATAATTTAGTTATATCAATAATAAGATTAGTACTATTTCTAGATCCAAAACTGGCACTGTCAATACAAATTTCGTCAATTATTGTTTCTCCAACTAATTCCAAAACTTGCTGAGAGACCTGATTACTACAAATATTAAGAGAATAACCGCCGACTTTTCTCCCGTTAGTATCATCTTGATTTTTAAATATAACATCTTCCAGTGTAAGTTTATCGCCAGCAAATCGAATTCCTGCAGTTGGATATGTGTTATATGTAATAGCATGATTAACTAAAACATTACCAATATAAGCTCTTGTAAAACTGTTATTAATATTTATTAATGCATTTGGATCATCACTATTTTTTGTAATCTCTACATCTGAAGTAGATGGTTGTATAATAATACCTTTTTCTTCTGATTTTTCTCCAGATTCTTGGTCATAGTGAACATCGTAACCATCAATAATAAACTCATAATCATTTAATTCTTCAATATTTCTAGTAATATTAAAAAGTGGCACAGCAGAATATTTAAAATAAGACTGGTATTTATGATTATTAACTATTTTTATAGGAGAATCTGTATTCGAACCGCAAGCAGAATTATTAATAGTGATTGGTGCAGTAAAAGATGCACCTAAATTAACAGTATCAATGCTAGAGTTATTAATAAGACAACGATTTGGAGTGTTGCCACCTGATATGCCGAATTCAGCATTGATTGCCTCTGTTAAAGAACGATATACAGCTCCATCATATCCAATAATTACACCATTTCCTTCATGAATTTTCAGACTTTTATTAATTCCCATAGCCAGTAATTGATTTCTGGAAATATTATCAAAAATAATTAACTGTTTGGTATCCATAGTATCATAGTTTTCTTTACCAGGTATTATAGATTGGAAATTGTTCTTTGGAGTAAAGCAGCCAATTATAGTTGGATTTATAGCTTTATCCAAAGAGTTATCATATTTTGATTTAAAATCATTTGTTACGTGAATCTTTGGGAAAACATGCCACTCAACATAATATTTACCTTGATCCTGATCATTATCCAGATAAATTGATTGAATCAAGTTGTCTTCTCCACTTAGATAAATGTCAGATCCTGTGAAGATATTATAAATTCCAGAGGAATTTTGATCTAAATTAGTAGTACAATTAGTAAATTTAATATTTTTAAATGAATTTTTACCTGTTGTTTTTTTAAGGTCTGAAATACTTGTTTCACCGATTTTAATAACATTGCAAGTGTAATTTAAAAATTCTGTATTTTCAACATTTAAAACAGTGTTCAATCCAGTGTCACTTTCGGTTATTACTACTATAGCAGGTTCTTGACTATCATCAGTAAAACTGTTTGTAAAAGTTTTTGCCTGTAAATCTAACTGACCATTCTCTTTAAGAGTGAATAATGTTGCGTCTATATCATTTTCTAAAGAAACAGTATTACCAATTTTAAGTTTACCATTTTTTCCGATTATAAAAGCAATATTTTTTAAGTAAGAGTCATTATTTGCAGATTCAATCCAAACATTTTTATTTGTAATATTAATATTAGATAACTCTGTTGGACTTAAAGTCCCGCTAACATAAATTTTTGTAGGAATGTCTTTTGATCTAATAGAGTTTATAGCATTGAATAATTGATTTGCATTATCTATAGGATGATTTATTGTCCCTGCTTCACCTTCATTAATTTCATGGCATTCAACTTTATTAATAGCTTCAAATTTAACAACAATTGTAGCATTCATTCCATTTTCAACATTAATGCGATTAACTGCATCTGTTGGAACGCTTCCATCTGGAGAAATAATAAGTCCTGTACCAATTTCAAATGTTTTACCATCAGCAACCTGATAAGCGGCCATTTCAAAAATATAATCGCCTGCTTTTTTAATATTAATTGTTACAGTACTGCCAGGTATTAAATTATCGTAAGTTCTAACTGATGTAGTTGCTTCATTCGTAGCAGAATCTATTTCAGTAATAGTTATTTTATAATGATGAATACCATAATCTGCTGAATCAAGAGCTTCTCTGCTGTTATATGAATTTCCTGGTAATTTAATCTTGATTGTACCACCTGCATATAAATCTTTTATACCACAGGATAAAGGTAAAATTGTTGCCGAAATTAATAGTACTAATGTGAAAAATCTAGAAAAATATTTTTTCAATTTATAAACTCCTCTCTATTTTTTACAAATTCATATTTTATGAAAAAATGATGATTGTGTATATAGAAATGTTTTGTAAAAGATAAAGCATATATCTTTTTTTTTGTTATATTTTTTTATAGTTCTCTAATATTATTTTTCGTCATATTTTGATAGATTTAAACCCGTTATGAATCAGGAAGCAAAATCTTTTTATAAATCTCTTGTGAATGTTGTTGGCCCTATAGCAATTCAAAATCTGATTACAGCTGCAGTAGGTTCCGCCGATGTAATAATGCTTGGTTTTGTAGGTCAAACAGCGATTGCAGCCTCATCACTAGCCGGTCAGGTTATGTTCATTATGGTGATGATAGCTACAGGACTTTCTTCAGGCTTAGTTATGCTGGCAGCTCAATACTGGGGAAAACAAGATGTAGAATCAATTAAAATTTTACATGGAGCCGCATTGAGAATTTCAGCATCAGCAGGATTGATATTTTCTTTTGCAACAATGTTTTTTCCAGATTTGTTGATGAAAATTTTCACAAAAGATCAGGCTTTGATTGAAACCGGTGCAGAATATTTACGGGCTGTAAGTATTTCATATATTTGTTTTTCCATTTCTCAGATTTTTCAGGCAGGCTTTAAAAGTATAGAACGGGTAAAAATTGTAACAATTATGACAACCCTCGCTTTACTTCTAAATATTTTCCTTAATGGAATTTTTATTTTCGTATTCAAAATGGGCATTTTTGGAGTAGGAATTGCAACTTCAATTGCCAGATTTATTGAGTTAGTATTCTGTTTAATTTACGCTGGTACTCAAAAAGACGTTCGATTTAAAATTTCAAATATATTTACTTTTAATAAGATTTTAAATCTGGATTTTATAAAATATTCTTTGCCTGCTTTAGGAAATGAATTGGTTTGGGGAGCTGCTTTTTCAGTATATTCAGTAATATTAGGTCATTTAGGAGAAGATATTGTAGCAGCAAATTCTGTTGTAAATGTAATAAGACAGCTGGCAACAATACTTTGTTTTGGCATGGCTTATGGGGGAGCAGTTGTTCTTGGAAAGACAATGGGAAGTGGAAATCTGGCGCTGGCTGAACGAAATGCAAAACGGCTTATTAAAAGTACAATTATTGCCGGAGTAGGTGGAGGAATAATTTTATTATGCTGTTATCCAGTTATGCCTTATATCGCATCTCTGTCCCCTTTGGCAGCACAATACAGAAATGTCCTGATGTTTATTAATGCCGCTTCAATTATTGGGGCTGCAATAAATACAGTTTTTATTTGTGGAGTATTCAGAGCCGGTGGTGATGCAAAATTTGGATTTTACATGGATTGCATTTGTATGTGGCTTGTCTCTGTCCCTCTTGGATTAATAGCAGCATTTCTTTTAAAACTGCCGCCTTTATGGGTTTATTTTATTCTTTATTTGGATGAGTTTGAAAAAATGCCTGTAATTATTATTCATTATCTGAAAAAAGGCTGGTTAAAGAATATTACCCGAGATGATGTAAAAGATGAGGAAAGGTAAGGGGAATTATGCAGTTACGTTATCGGTCCACATTTCACACTGACTGATAACAGTATTTAATGCATCTTCCTGACCTTCTGGTGGATATTTATATTTTTTAAGCCCGTTCACTCCGGTTCGAATTGTGTAAAATCGATTTAAAAATAAAAAAAGCTTGTCGTTCTGACAAGCTTAATTCTTTGAGACTGACACGATTCGAACGTGCGACCCTCACCTCCGCAGGGCAGAATCACATATTCTTGTGTCATTCAAAATAACTCACAAGTAGTCAAATACACCTATATTTTATTATAGTATAAGGATTTATGCAACAGAATATTTGTGATTATAATCGAGTTATACAGAGTTTTAATCCAACCTTCTATCCAAAAGTTATACAAGCCTTTCCAAAATGTCGGTCTCTCCAGGATTGCTTCGCAAACCTTCCGCTCCCTTAATGCATCCTTCAAATGAAACAATATCTTCCCAAAAGGAACAAACAGACTTGCTTGCGTAAACTCCAGCAAGACTGTTTGCATTTACCAGAAGGCTCGCAGGTGGGCCTTTAATAAATAGCACTTCCACAGCCAGTCGCTTCACGGCTCTGCTGCGCAGTACCGTTTCTCTTGGTGGCTGTTCCAGTTTCCGCAAGGTAGCCTTTTTTACTTTTCTTAAAAATATAACTTTTATCTACAGCGCAAAAATGCAAACTTAAAATGAAAACTGGTCGTGGCGCTTGTATGTGATATGGCATTGATGAGCCACACAATTTATCTTATCGCGCATAAACTTGGTTCTGAAATGTTAATTGGTTCTCCGCGAATAGCGCAACTAAAAATGGTGGGCACGCAAAAAGGTTTTCCCCTAATTCCCCCTAAGAACCCCCTTTCCCCTTTCCAAAAAAATAAGGAATTGAACTGACACCAAAAAGTTGGACAAATTTATTATAAAAAATGAATTATCCAGT
>JAKSTJ010000060.1 GCA_024402635.1 Treponema sp.
CAGAACCATCACCACCAGCTTTCTTAGCTTCTTCAACCATTTTGTCCCATTCTGGTTCAATTTTATCAGCAGGACGACATGTCATTACTTCTGTCATGTTGTTCTGTTCAAGAGCTTTCTTTACTAAATCTGGATTAGCATCTGTTGGAAGTTTACCGAACTTACCAGTAATCAAATTACGGAAGTCCTGTGTCATTGTTTTGTATGGTCCCATAAGAACGTTCATTACAGCCTGTGTACCAACAATCTGAGAAGTTGGAGTTACAAGTGGAACATAACCTGCATCTTTGTGTACTTTTGGAAGTTCTGCAAGTACAGCATCCATTTTGTCCCCTGCACCCTGCTGTTTAAGCTGAGATTCAAGGTTAGAAAGCATACCACCTGGTACCTGAGAAAGAAGAATACGTGTATCAGCACCAAGGAATTTAGATTCAAGTGATGAATAGTGATTACGGATATCACGGAAATAAGCAGCAAGTTCAAGAAGTGCAGCTGTATCAAGACCTGTATCCATATCTGTACCTTTGAGCATTTCTACGATTGTTTCTGTTGGTGAGTGAGAAGTACCCATAGACATAGAAGAAATTGCTGTATCAAGAATATCAGCACCAGCCTCAGCAGCTTTCAAAAGTGTAGCAACTGAAAGACCTGTTGTTGCATGTGAGTGAATTTCAACAGGAAGATCACATACTTTCTTAATTTTTGAAACTAAATCATAAGCTTCATATGGTTTAAGAAGACCAGACATATCTTTAATACAAATTGAATCTGCACCAAAGTCTGCATATGTTTTTGCTAATTCAGCATATTTTTCATTTGTGTGGAAAGGTGTTACAGCATAAGAAATAGCCATCTGTACATCAACACCAGATTTTTTAGCAGCTTTTGTAGCTCTTTCCATATTACGTGGATCATTACAAGCATCAAAAATACGGAAACAACCAATACCGTTTTTAGCAGCTGTTTCTACGAATTTATCAACAACATCATCAGCATAATGTTTATAACCAAGAAGGTTCTGAGCACGAAGCAACATCATAATTTTTGTATTTGGCATTGCTGCGTGAAGTTTTCGGAGACGATCCCATGGATCTTCGTTCAAGAAACGGATACAAGAGTCATAAGTAGCTCCACCCCATCCTTCAACATATTTATAACCAATTTTATCCAACATACCACATGCAGGTAACATATCTGCTGTAGTCATACGTGTAGCGTGAAGACTCTGATGAGCATCACGAATTGCAAGTTCTGAAATTCCAACTTTTGCCATATTTATAATCCTCTTATTTTTTATTCAAGTTTCCGCAATTTTTTGAATCTAAACAGATTCTTTTTCGCGAATTGCCGCAGCTATAGCAGCAACAACAGCACCATCATCTGTTTTTGGAGCTGTAGAAGTAACAGGTGCTGCAGCAGGAGCTTCTCTATCAAGCTTACATAAATGAACGAAACCGTGAAGAAGTTTCATACAAATAATAAGAATGATAATAAATCCAAATACAACACACATACCTAACAGAGTTAAAAGACCGCTCTGTCCAAGCATTTCAGTTATTGTCATCCCTTGCATATATCCTCCAGATATATTGAATTAATATCATAAATTCTTAAAATCGCGCAGTTGCATAGATTAGAAAAAAACGTTTAAAAAATAAAAATTTTTTCCCGATTTTAATGTTTTTCCAATTATATATAAATAATAATCTTTTTTCTATTAAAAGGCATAAGGATTTCTTTGTATAATATAAAAAAAACAAGAAGTTATATTTATAAAATACAACTTCCTGTTTATAGAATTTCTGAAAATGTTTCTTTAAGTTTATTTTGTCTTACGAGCTTTAATAATATCAGAGAACTGAGAAATCAGAATTGCCGCAAACATAATTACACAACCCGAAATTTCCCAGACAGATAGTTTTGTAGAAGGAATTACAACAGCTTCAGATAAAACAGCAAATACAGATTCCATACACATAAGTAAAGATGCTATTGTCGCTTCACAATATTTCTGTCCTACAATCTGCAAAGTATAGGCAACACCGCAACTCATAATACCAGAATACAAAATAGGAATTAATGCATCTTTTAACGCAGGTAATTTTGGTGAATCAAAAATGAACATCAAGATTAACGAAATTCCACCCGCAACAAAAAATTGAATGCAGGAAAGTTTTACACCATCACATTCAGGAGCAAATTTTTCTACCAGTAAAATTTGAACACAGAAGAAAATTGCACAGGCAAAGGCAAGAATATCTCCAAAATTGATTGAACCAAATCCTTCTTCAAAAACACAAAGGAAATACAATCCTGTAAAACCAATTATTACACACAGCCATGTAATAAATGGCAGACGTTTTTTAAAGAACAAACCTGCAATTGGAACAAAAAACATATACATTGCAGTAATAAAAGCGATTTTTCCGGCACTTGGTTCATATAAAAATGCATACTGCTGAAAGTTTGTTGCAAGACAAAGGGCAATACCAATTATTGTTCCATAAATCCAGGTTTTTCTATTTGTTTTCTTTCTCTGAACTTTCTGCTCTTCAGTCATTTTTTTAGAAACAGAAATATCTTTTACGAAAATAAATGGTAATAAAAAAACTGACCCTAATAAAGTTCTGATTCCCTGAAAAGTAAATGGTTCAACACCAGAATCAGTTCCAAATCTTTGAGCTAAAAAGGAAGTTCCCCAGATAAATGCTGTAAGGAGAAGAAGAAGAACACCTTTAAATGATGTTTTATTTTTCATTTCAGACATAAAAACCTCTAAAAACAACTATATACAAAAAATAAAATAAATAAAATATGTTTTCATTTTTCATTTTTACAAAAAAACACTATACTTTATATATATGACTAATGAATTTTCAGAACGCCTTGAACGAATCGAAAAAGCACTTAACAAGGCAATAAATCTTAATATTACAGAACAATGGAAATCAGCTACTTTTAATACACTTCCAACTGCAGCAACAGACAATTATATACAGGCCCTGATTTCACCTTGTAAAAATCTTATTGATTTAGGCGGAAAAAGATGGCGTCCCCTTTTATTAATTTTATGTTATGAACTTGCCGCATCAAAATCAAAAAATCCATTGCTCTCTGAAGATCAGGTTTATGATTTAGTTTCTCTTGTTGAATTTGTTCATACAGCCAGTTTAATTTGTGATGATATAGAAGATTCTGCAGATTACAGACGAGGAAAACCAGCAGCTCATATTCAATTTGGAATAGATAATGCGGTAAATTCTGCTGCATGGTTATTTTTACAGGCTCCAGTTTGTCTTGAAAGAATGGAAATTTCAGCTGAACTAAAATACAAATTATCTTCATTATGTTTTACAGAAGCGAGAAAACTTCACCTTGGCCAGACTATGGATATAATGTGGCATAAAGAAAAAGATTTATTCCCTTCTGATGATGAATACAAAGCTATGGTAAAATGCAAAACTGGAACTTTAGCATCCCTGGCAGCCCAGCTTGGATTTATTGCAGGTGGAGAATCTTTTGAAAAGGCTCAGGAATACGGAGAAATTGCAGCAAATCTTGGAATAGGTTTCCAGATAATTGATGATGTAATTAATCTTACAACCGGAAATCCCGGGAAAAAACGTGGTGATGATATTGTAGAAGGTAAGAAAAGCCTTCCAGTTTTAATTCATATTAAAAATCATCCTGAAGATAAAAATAGAGTTTCAGAATTTATGACCCAGGCAGAAAAGGAAGGAATAAATTCTCCATCTGTAGAAAATTGTATAACACTTTTAAATACCAGTGATTGTATCAAACAGGCAGCTGCAGAAGGAAAAAAATTAATTACAGAAAACTGTCCAAAACTGGCAGGTTCAGAATTAATAATAAAACTTTTTAATTCCATGATTCCAGAGGCTTTCAGATGATAGAACAACCAGAAAAATTAAATAACGAAGCGATTATTTTAGCCTCTCACGGTGATTTTAAAAGTGCAATTGCATATTTTAAAAGAGCATTATCTTTAGAACAAAACAATTATCTTTTATGGTTTAACATGGGACTAACCTATAGAGATTCAGGAGATATGGACAATGCACTTCATTCGTTAGAAAAGGCATATTGTCTTGAACCTCAAAATCAGGAAGTAATTGAAACTCTGGCAACTTTATATCTTATAAAAAAGAATTTTAAGAAATCATATGAACTTTGCGTAAAAGGTCTTGAAGATGAAAAAACAAACAGTCATTTATGGAATTTAATGGGTGTAATAGAATTTCAACAGGGAAATTTCAGTGATGCTTCCAATAATTTTGAAATGGCCGTTATGATAAATCCTTACTACGAAGATGCATTATACAATCTAAGAGACACTTATTCTGAACTGAACAATACAATTGGCGCCAGCGAATGCAACAAACGATTAAAAGAATTAAGAAAATCTTTTATTTAAACTGATGTTCCATTGCCATTCTATTAATTTCTGCTGCCATTTCGTTTAATGGAACCTGCTTTTGAACACCGCCTAATTCATAAGCAACTTTTGGCATTCCATAAACAATAGAAGAATCTTTATCCTGACCTAAAGTCCATGCACCTTTTTTACGCATTTCGGCTAGTTCTGCAGCCCCATCGCGCCCCATTCCAGTCATAATAATACCAAGGGCTCTGTTTTGAAAATGTTTTGCAACAGATTCAAAAAGAACATCACAGGAAGGTCTGTGACCGTTTCGTGGTTCATCCTGAGATAATTTTATATAAGAATTAAATCCAACATGTTCAACATACATATGATAACTTCCAGGAGCAATATAAATATGTCCGTTTTGAACTTTTTCACCATCTTTTGCTTCTGTAACAGTTAATGGACAAATATTATTTAAACTATTGGCAAATTCTTCTGTAAAACCTGCAGGCATATGCTGAACTACAAGAATTGGCTGAGTAATTTTTGGATCCAGGTCTTTAAATACTTCTCTTAAAGCATTTGGCCCACCTGTTGAAATACCAATTGCAATAAGTTCAATTTTTCCACCATCTCTTTCAGGGGTAATAACAGCAGGTTCCTTTGATTTTGGAACCATCCAATGTGCTAAAGCAGATTTTTCCTGTGCCGAAAGTGTTACAGCCGCCTTTGCAGCATCATCACCTTTTTTCTGAGCAACAAATCTTGCTGCTTCTTTAAGTTTGGCCTGATGAACAAAATATTCTGAATCAGGAACCGTTTTACCATTACGAATAGCACGTCGTCTACCGTAAGAAGCAACTTTTTCTATAATTTCGTTAGATACATCACCAATTTTAAGAGAAACAGAATTTCCACCTGGTTTTGTAATAAAATCAGAAGCTCCAAGATCAAGACACTGCATTGTAACAGCAGCCCCTTGAGTTGCAATACTGGATAAAATTATAACAGGAATTGTAATTCCTCTGGCTCGTCGCTGTCTAAGAAATTCAACACCAGACATTTTTGGCATTTCAATATCCAAAAGAATTACATCAGGTTTTATAGTTTCAAGTTTTGATAAAAGATCTTCACCATTTTCAGCTTTACCGGCAATTTCAAAACCGTCTACATCATTAATAATACGGCCAATAAGATTTCGCATTAAAGCTGAGTCATCACAAATAAATACAGAAATATTATCCATAGACAGTCATCCCATTATTAAATATCACAAAACTTTTTAAGATTTTTTATAAAGACAAGCCCATTCTGTTTTTAAAAATTCAAATTTAGTATTCATTCCAAACAATGATTCCGAGTGACCAATAAAAAGGAAAGAATCATTTGCCATAGAGTTCCAGAATCTATTGATTACAGCAAGTTGAGCTGGTTCATCAAAATAAATTAAAACATTACGGCAGAATACAACATCAAGATTTCTGGCTCCTGAATCGTTCTTTAAATTATGATAGTCAAAACGAACAGTATCCATTATTTCTTTTTTAATCTGATATCCACCATCAATTTTTGTAAAATATTTCGAAAGATAATTCGCAGGAATTCCATCAACCTTTGAATCTGCATAAAAACCTTTTTGACCAACAAGTAAAGATTTAAGGGAAATATCAGATGCAGTAATCTGAAAATTAAATCCAGGAGGACAAATTTCCTTCATAATCATTGCAATTGTATATGGCTCTTCACCAGTTGAACAACCTGCACTCCAGATTTTAATAGTTCTATCCATAACTCCAGAAGCTTTTTTTCTTTCAATTACTTTTGGAATTACATAATTAATAAATGCATCAAAATGTGGTTGATTTCTAAAGAATCTAGTCAAATTAGTTGTAACAGAATCCAGCATCAATTTTAATTCTTCAGGATCTTTTGTTACAAGAGAATAATATTCAGCAGGAGTAGCTATATTTTTTTTACGAAGCAATTCCTTAATACGACTATCCAAAATAGAACGATTAGTAGCCTGAAAAGTAATGCCACTTTCATCGTAAATTAATTTGCGGAATTTTTCGTAATCAACATCGTTCAAAATCTCTAACATGATAGATTAATTATACAACAAGTTAGTTAAAATGCAATTTTTAAAATAGGAAAATATTTTATGAAAAATTTACTCTGTCCCATTTGTAAGATTTTAAACAAAAAAAAGGATACACCTGAACCAAGTGTACCCTTTCTGTATGATCTAAAAAAAAACTACATTAATTTATTTAAGATAATAGCACCAAGAATTTTTTTCCAGATATCACTTGAAGCTTCGTATTCTTTAAATGCTTTAACTTTTGCTCCTAATACATATGGCAAACCAGCATCTTCATCATCAGCTTCAAAACCAGCACCCCATTTAGTAGCCATGTATAAAATATCCCATTTAGTTCTGTCCATTTTTACAGAAGCAGTAGTTTCACCATCATTATTTTTGTTGTACATAATTTCATCACCAACTTTCCACTGTTTGAAAATGTATGATGTATTAAATTCATCACCGAATACTTCTGTAAGAATCTGAGCATAAGTAGCCTTTTCTTCTTCTGTTTTATCTTCTACTTTATCAGCGTCAACATTTGGAATAATAAGAATAGACATTCCTTCATCGTTAAAACTATAACCTTCTTTAAGATTTGTGTAATTTACTCCGTCTAAAGAATACATAATATATGTATCCAAAGTAATTGTAGTACCTTTGTATTTGAAAGGAAGTTCATAATTTACCCACTGATCAACAGGACCTCTTGCCTTATTAAAAAGTTCATTTAACAAAGCACAACCAGACAAAGCAGAAATCATTAAAGCTGCAAATGCAATTGTAAAAATCTTATAAATCTTTTTCATTTAAGTTCTCCCAAATAAAATGATAAATATATTTTACCTAATATATTTAAGTAATGCAAATATTTTTCCACATTCCTTCAGCTAAATCATCAGGAAGTGTAAAATTTCCCATAGAAATTCTTTTAAGATTAAGAACTTCATTTCCAACACTAAGAAACAACCTTCTTACTTCATGAAATTTTCCTTCATTTACGGTTACCAAACATTTAGTTTCAGAAATAAAAGATAATCTGCAGGGTAAAGAAAGTTGTTCCGGCGCTTTTTTTTCAGCAGGAAGCAAAACTCCTTTTGAAAATTTTTCTATATATAAAATCTGCTCTTCTTTCGAAACAGGATTTTTTATTACAGCTTCATATTTTTTTTCTACACAAAATTCAGGATTAGTCATTTTATGAGAAAAGTTACCGTCATTTGTAATTAATAATAAACCGGAAGTATCACAATCCAAACGGCCAACAGTATGTAACCTTTGCCCCCGTTTTTCTTTCTGTAACAAACGAATCTCATCCGGTAAAAGTTCAAAAACCGTTTTATGAGAATCACTGGCAGCCGTACAAACAAAGCCAGCAGGTTTATTCATTAAAATATAAATTTTTCCGTTATTAGCTGATTCCATTTATTTTTTTCATCAGAACATCATACTGACGGACAGCTTCTTTTTTCTGAGCATCATTCATTTCATTAAATTCTTTTGCAGTTGGAAAATCATAAAGATAAACATCTGCAGAAGTTTCAAAATTAGCATTTTTCTTAGTTGTATATGCAAGACTTATACCGTTTTCCGCCTTACCGTCATAAACACCAACTCTAACTCTGGCAACAAATTTTCTACCGCCACCAAGAATTCTCCAGTATTCAAAAAGAGTCTGCCCATTTCCAGTAACCTGAGAAGTTACAACAAGACGATTTTTTACATCATAAAAAGGATTTGTAATTTTATCAGGAGATTTATCAAAACGTTTCATTGTCTGATTCCAGTAAAAAACGTGATATCTTTTACAAGCCTTTTCTGTTGCTGTATAAAAAACAAGATCATTATATCCGTCAAAATCACAATCATATAAAGCAAAAACAGAATCTTCCATATCTTTTTTATGAATTACCTGAACAACTTTATTTTCATCATTAATTAACTTAAAATAAGCTTCCCAGCCATATGAAACAGATGTTGATGCATCTTGAATTTTCATAACATATTTTTTCTTTTTCTGAGTAATTGTAAAGCTGTCAAGAATCTGTTCCCCGCCAAAAAGATTATAATTACCAAATCTAATGAACTTATCATCTAAAGTAACAAAATTTTCTAAAGGTTTCTTAAATGCCATTACACCAAACTGCTTTTCCGCTTCAGAAAGAGCACTCATAGAAAGAGGAACCAAAGAATCCTTTTTTTTACTAAAAGCATTATTACAGCATAAAATAAGAGCAACACAAAAAATCAATAATTTTTTCATTTAATACCTCTTTTATTTTCCGGAATTTCGTTCCCAGAAAACACCATCTTTATAACCCTGAATTTCCTTATCAGTTACAGCTAAATCAAGACGCTTTTGCGCAAGACAGCAATATTCCTTATTAATTTCAATTCCACAATAATTTCTACCAAGTTTTTTAGCAGTAACACTGGCAGTTCCACTCCCCAAAAAAGGATCAAATACAAGATCACCTGGTTTTGAAGAAGCAAGAATTAATTTTGCATAAAGTTTTTCCGGCTTTTGAGTAGGATGATCCGTATTTTCCGGCATAGACCAGAAAGGAATGCTTATATCATCCCAAAAATTAGATGGATAAGTAAGACGGAATTTACCATCATCACAATCCTGCCAGTCTTTAGGTTTTCCATCTTCTTTATAGGGAGCAATAACCTTCCGTTTTATTTTAACCGATTCTACATCAAAATAGTAATCATCAGGATTTTTAACAGCATACCAGATATCTTCCATTCCATTTTTCCAGTTTGCCTTTGCACCACGCCCCTTTTCCCGCTGCCAGGTTATTCTATTTAAAACCGTTAATTCTTTTTCAACAGCCCTTTGTAAAGAAGAAGTACATTTCCAGTCACCACAAATATACAAACTTCCATTTTTCTTAAGTTTTTTACAAACAACAGGAAACCATGTAGAAAGATATTCATCATAGGACTGTTCAGAACGGGAATTAAAAATGTTTCCATTGAAATTTTTAGTTAAATTGTAAGGAGGATCAATAATAATTAAATCAGCAAATTCATCCGGGAGAAATTTCAATGCATTCAGTAAATCACAATTAATAGTTGTATTTGTAAAATCTTTACACAATGGCAAATCATTTTCAAATACCAGTTTAGCCGATAACTGATCAATTTCTTTTTCAAAAAGAGTTATAGTTCTGTTTCTTCCGGCACGATTTTTTTCTTCCATTTTCCTCTGTCCCAAATGTATGAATATTATACAATAAATAAAAAATACTGTCTTTAAAAATCAGATTGAAGTTTAATTTAATTTATTTAATAATAGGAACAAATGAATAAAATATTACAGTTTTTCAAAAAAGAATTAATGCTTACAGTAGCACTTTTAGCAGCAATAATTTCCTTATTTATAACACCACCATCTTTAGAATTAGTAAAAAGTATTGACTGGAAAACTCTTGCAATTCTTTTTATGTTGCTTACAGTTCTAGAAGGATTCAAAAAAGAAAATATTTTTTCACCATTATTAAAATTAACTTCCCGCCTGAAATCAATGAAAGGCTTAAGCTGCTTCTTCGTTTATTCAGTTTTTCTTACCTCAATGTTTGTAACAAATGATGTATCACTTATCATTTTTGTTCCATTGACAATCATACTATTTAAGGCAGGAAATAAAGAAAAATACATACTTCCAGTACTTACTTTCGAAAATATAGCAGCAATCAGAGGTTCTTTACTTACCCCATTCGGAAGTCCTCAAAATCTTTATCTTTTCAGTCAGAGTGGAATTCCAGCCTACAGTTTTATTTTAATGATGCTCCCATTATGGATTTTCAGTGCAATTCTTTTATATATATTCATTTTGTTTTTGTATAGAAAAGATTTAAAAGAAGAAATTTCAATTACAGAAAAAAACATATGCTCACCATGGAAACCAGAAAACAAAGGAAAAAGAATATTATATTTAAGCCTTTTTATTCTTGTAATTGCAACAATAGTAACCCGCACAAAATTCTGGCCAATAGTAACAGTAATAACAGCAATTCTTTTTTTAATCTTCGACAGAAAAATACTTATAAAAACAGATTATGTATTATTACTCACATTCCTTTGTTTTTTTACATTCTCATCATCAATTTGCCATAAACCAGAAATTGCAGATTTTTTAAGTAAAACTGTTACAAATCATGAATATTTATGGAGTATTTTATTAAGCCAAATTATATCAAATGTTCCAGCTTCAATTGTACTCTGGCCATTCACAACTAATTTACAAGCCCTCATATACGGATTAGATTCAGCAGGATTATGTTCAATAATAGGATCTTTAGCCAGTGTAATTAATTTAAGAATTTACAACAGAGAATATCCAGGCAAAACATTAAAATTCATAATTACATTTACATGGATAAGCTTAATATTCTTTGCAATAGTCGTACTTCCACAATGGATTTTGATAAAATATTTTTAAAATTCTGGAGCAAAATTTAATTATAAGCGATAAAGACAACAGAAAATAAACAATAAAACTAAAACCGGAGTTCCAGGGCTTACCTACGGACGGTCCTCCAAAACAAAATGTTTTTCCGGACTAGCTTCCGCTACCCTTCCATTCCGGGCTGCGATTGTTTTAAATTAGATTTAACTTTACATATCAGATAGAACTATAATTATTCAGCATTTCGGCATACACGAAGACCAACATCAGGACTTTTATAATCAGGCCCATTCATAATACGATAAGAAACAATACAATAATAAGCAGGATTTTTATAACTTCCACCACGACGTATACGTTTAGAACCTGTCTCAGGCCCAAGAGGATTACTAACCAAACCTGTTGGAATATCAGCACTATCATATCTATCCCAACACCATTCCCATACATTCCCCTGCATATCATAAAGATTTAAGTTATCTTTATATAGTTTTCCTACTTCGTGTGTTTTACTATCTGAATTATCAAGATACCAGCCAACTGTTGCAAGATTTTCATCCACTTTTAACTGAACTTTACCATCATTTACTTTTACATCATCTTTAGGAGTTACCTTTCCGAATGCATTCTTCCATAGGTTACTATTAAAATTTCCCCCTCGTGCTGCATATTCCCATTCCGCTTCTGTTGGTAAACGATATCCCTTTTTTTTCATATCCACAAATGGCGTTTTCTTCGAAGCTGCATCCTCTTTTGTATATGCAATCGATTTTTCTTCATCACCGAAATATACAACATCATCAGCTGACATTATTTTTTTTGTCAGTTCATTACAAAAAGCAATTGATTCATAATGACTTACATTTTCCACTGGACGAAGATTCTGTTTCTCTCCTTCTGCAACTATGTTTTCTTCACCCATAAAATTACTTGGATTATTAAACATTACGGCTTCATAAAGTTCCTGTGTTACTTCATACTGACCTAATATAAATGGACTCAAAATTATTTTACGTCCTTTAAGAAATACACCTTTATATTGAGCATAAGCAGAATCAGCAAGATATGTATTCCATGAAGAATCATCCTGTATATCTATTACACCAGTTTTTCCAGCCGGAATTATTACAATTTCACTTGTTTTATCTAAATTTGTTTCATCAATTTTTATACCTTCAATTGCGATATCTCCTGATCTAACCTCTGATACATTCCCTGTTGATGGAGAACATCCCAATAAACAAAATATTGCCGTTATTTCTGCTAATGATAATAAAATTATTTTCTTAATTTTCATTCTGACATCTCCTTTCATAGATATTGAAAATATCATAAATCTCTGTTTTTTTAAGAAATCAAAGAATTATTCTTTAACAGTATTCTGTCAAGAATACTGTTAAACCTAGTGTACTGGGTTTGGATTGTCATATAATTAAAAACTGTGTTTTATTAACTATCTGGTTATTTATTTAATATTAAAAAAATTAAGAAAGTTTTTTATTTAAATATATTTTTGAGTATTTTTTTTTATAACTTTGAATTTAAATTAGTTCATTAATCTTTGGGCTACTTCTTTACCAAGTTTTCTTCGAAAACTTGCGGCAGTTTTTCTAATATGTATTGATTTAAACAAAAAAAAAGCCAGCACAAACTGGCACAGCCTGTTTCCCTGCATTTTTACGGATAATCCTGAACAGACCGCTTTGCGCTCTGTTCTTAACGGATTCCCGATTTAAGCACTACTTTTCTACGTTCGCCAGAGGCTCTCTACCGAGTTTCTTAACGTTCCGTTTCACTTCACTGAAACTCGCCTTCAGAGCAGTCCCTGCTCTTTAGGCCGCTTCGCTATCAAGTTTTCGGAGAAAACTTGCGGCAGTTTTTCTAATATGTATCGATTTAAACAAAAAAAAGCCAGC
>JAKSTJ010000061.1 GCA_024402635.1 Treponema sp.
AGAGCATCACCCTGCGGAGGTGAGGGTCGCACGTTCGAATCGTGTCAGTCTCAAAGAATAGCTCATCGTAAAGATGAGCTTTTTTTATGTCTAAATCACTATATGACAAGGATTTAGCTTTATTTGAGATTCTTTTAGTTTCCCTTCCTGCTGAAACGGGCGCTAAAAACCATGCAGATTTATACGGATTGGATAGACGATTGGATTAACTATCGGATAGACAATTTAAAAACGTATTTATTTGCTTTCAAAGTTACTCATTTGTAACTTAGGAGGTTTTATGCGTCAGTTTTATTTAGCCAAAAACAGTTCTGGTTATTATCGAGTTTTCTTTATTAATCCTGTAACAGGTAAACAAGGTTCTGGGAAAAGTACTCACAGTAAAGATAAGGTTGAAGCAACTATGATTGCTACTTCCTAGCTTCAAAATGGTGTTCCTGCTGTCCGTGGGAATTCCAGACAATTTGGTAATAATGCTCTTTCTTGTTCCACTCCTCTGAATCTTAGTAAAATTGTTGAACGACTTTCTCAAAATGATGCTCAAACTTTGGTGAATATGATTTCTGCAAAGTTTGGTATTAGTGTTGCTTCTAATGTTGCAGTTCTTGCTCAACAGAATAATGTGCAGGTTATTCAACAAAATCCTGTAAATATAATTCAAACAAAAACTTCTAAACCTCGTATAAGACTTTGTGAATATCTTCTAAACTTCTGGGATTATGATAATTCGGAGTTTATTAAACGTTATTTGGCTCACGGAAATAATATGACCAAAAAGCATGCTCAGAATATGATTAGTCTTGTAAAAAATTACTGGCAGCCTTATTTTGGAAATGATGTTTTTGTTGATGACCTTGATAAACCTGTTTTGGATGATTTTTTCTTTTTCCTGTACTGCGAAAAGGGACTAAAAGGTGGAACTGTAAATAAAGCCATAAATGTGGGTAGCCGTGCAATGGGATATCTTTTTGAAAATGGCAAGATTGAGAAAAATCCAATGTTTGGTGTTGAAAGATTTAATCCTCAGCAACTGGAACGTGGAATCCCAACGGAAACTGAAGTCAGAAAACTTCTTGATTTAAACTGGTACAATGATTTTCAGAAACTTGCTTTCAAGCTTGGCGTTTTTTGTGGTTTACGAGCAGGAGAAATTAGCGGCCTTAGAGTTTGTGATTTAGATCTGGATACAGATATTATTCATGTTCGTCACAGTTGGAGTGAAGTTGACGGATTAAAATGTCCTAAGAATACTGATGTCAGAGATTTGCCAATTGATCATTCAACTCTTATTCAGCTTTCTAACCTTGCTAAGTTGAATCCGAATTATTCAGATATGAGTTATATATTTTTCTCAAGTGCGAAACCGGAACAGCCTTACCAACCGTCGTACTATGCCGATGGACTTTATGAAGCCTTGGCAATGATTGGCATCAGCGAAGAACAACGAAAAGACAGAAATATTGTTTTTCATAGTTTACGACATTTCTGTGCTACAGTTTTAAGTCAGCGGACAGATTTGAAAACTGTTCAGGCCTTTATGGGACACAGAACAGAGGCTATGTCTAAGCATTATTCAGATCATGAAACACAAGAAAAATTGCAGAACATGAAAAATATCATGCAGGTAACCTGGAATCAGATTTTAAGTGCATGATTCACCTATTTATTTCCCAAAGGTTGTATTTTATTAACCTTTGGGAAATATTATTTCGCAGTATTATTAAGTCATAAACGATAATGTTACACCTTCTTCCCCCAAAAGAAGGACTGACAGGAGTATTTATGACTGATGATGAAAATCTGAGTATGGATGTTATGAATGTTGAGGAAGCTGCTGTTTATCTAAAATTCAGCAGAGCTTATCTTTATCGATTGGCGAAGGAAAATCGAATTCCGCATATTGCTTTTGGCAGGCATGTGCTTTTTAGGAAAATCGACCTGTTCAATTGGCTTGGAAGTAAAATCACTTATCAAGCAGAAGATGATTTTGAAGATGAGGAGGATGCATAATTTATGGCTGCTAAAATTAAAGATATAAGTCGAGAAGCATTTGAATACTTTTGTGAACAAGGTATAAAAAACCGTTATGGGGATATTACTGTTACAATCACCATGAATGACGGTGTTCCTGTAAAACTGACAAAATCTTACTGTGAACATATTGCAAAACGAAAAACAGAAAAAGTTGTTCCAAATGAACAGCCAGAAGAAGATACTTCAATTCCACTTTTTTCATAGTTTTTGGGGAGACTTTGGAATAACTGGATAATTTTTTTTATGAAGGAGGTTTTGGAAAAACAAATACAGTTTAGACCGCAGACTGTTAGAAAATCGGAAATGTGCGTTTTGGAATTTGATGAGCCTCCAGAGTTGCACAATTTTTGATTATGTTGCCTGTTTTGGTTATTCAAAGCTAGGAGTCATTATTATTCGGTTTTATAAAAATCAAACTGAATATTTTTGTAGTAATATGTTTTAAAAATTAAGCGCTTTTTTATGAGATAAAATTAGAGAACCATGGCTCTAATACATTCTTCAATATGTCAGTGTGTTGGAAAACTCATAATATAAACAGGAACATATTAGAGGGAAATTATTTCCCGAAAATGAACTACCTAATCATGAAGTTGTGACTTATGAAAACAGCTATGAATAAGATTCTTTATTCAAGTGTATGAATTATCAAAATAATTCTTGTTGAACGGTAAATAAATTTACCGGTAGAAAACAGGGGGCAACTACTACTAAAACAAAGTGAAGACAGAATCAAGGCTGCGAAGCACCCGCAGGGCTTGGTCTTGAATCTGTCTGAACGGAGTTTATGATGGAATGTGCTACCGATTTTAGACGGTGTATTATTTATTTAAAATTAATACATAATTTGATGCAATTAATTCTTCCTTAAATTTTAATCCTCGTTGAGTTAAACGATATTTTTGTGTTGGACTATTTGGTGAATCTGGCTGTGTCATTTCTATATAACCTAATTCTAATGATTTTTGCAAATAATTGATTTTAAAATTCTTTCTATCCTTCATTCCTAACAAATTCATCAATTCAGAACGAACCATTTCATTTTCTAGTACAAAAACTAATTTTCTTACTTGTTCTGGAATATTTACTTGAGGGGTTGCTTGAGGGGTTGCTTGAGGGGTACTAGTACCAGTTAAGCTATCAACATTATAGCGTTCCGCTAAGTCTAAATACGTTTTACTTGCATTGCAAACGACAGAGAGGCCTCCCATACTTAATTCAGGAATAGGAAGTCTGCTGTTTGACTCTTCGCAGATTTTCTGGACTTTAATGTAGCCTCGTCCCCAGCTTTCAACAAAACCACATTTAAAGAAAATGTCTGCTATTTTTGGATTTCTTGGGGATGAACGATGTTTCTTAAACAAATCCTCAACTTTTAGTTCATCAGGCATTTTGCCAATATTCCAGATATCAATTTTATCTTTGAAAATCTGAATTTGTATTGGACTTGTCTGCATATAATCTTTATGAATTACAGCATTAAGTAAAAGTTCACGAAAAGCTTCTTGTGGAAAGAAATAAGTTTCTCGTCTTGTAATTCCTTCGTAATCAATAAGAGCCTTCATATATTTTGTGTAGATGATTTTCATAGCTTCATCAACCTGGGCAATTAAAGAACCATGAACTTCATCCTGATAGAGAATATCTGCATCATCAATAAAATAGGCAATTTTGATATATGCACCAACGAACCATTTTTCTGGATCTGGATGAAATGAAAGAACAGCTGCACGAGTAAGATAATCATTTTCAAAACCACGGAGATTTTTAAGAAGATCCTCGTTACTCACCTCAAGTTGCTCTTCTGTAAGACGGCCAGTTATTAAAGCTCTTTTTCTAAAAATCTTAAATGCAATCTCATCTAACTCAGAAACCTGTACATTTGGAACAGGAATACTATCCCAAGTTTTACCCTGTACCTGTAAAATAAGTTTATCTAACTCCACACCAATCAATTCCTGTGTTGTAGAACCTAATCGTTTATAATACTTTCCGTGATAACTAACAGGAAATGGATATTTTTCAACAATAACCTGAAGATAGCGGAGCTCTCCATCTGTTAAAACATTTACAGTACAAAACAGCCCCATTGTCTGACGGATTTTAAGAGGAATAGCTTCACTTAGGTGATGAAAATCATCAACACCAATAACTTCGCCTTTGTCATTTACACCAATATACAGAATTCCACCCTGACAATTTGCAAAGGCACAAATCCACTTAAGATATTCATCCTGCCAAGACTGTTTGAATTCTATATCTTGTTTTTCAGGTTTTGCGATGGTCATATGTGAAACTCCTTTTTTAAAATTATCCAAATAAAAAGTATTAAGAAAAAATAAAATCTACAATTCTTTTTGCAGCCTTATTTGTAGCAATTTCTATATCAGATACTTCCCATTTATCTTTATGATAATTAACTAATTCACTTGCAATATTGTATTTACTATCTTTGTAACCCAATTTGTCTTTTACAGAAGACAATTTCTTTGTCTTAAACCAATCATTACTTATTGATTTGTTTATATCTTCTTCAAGTAGAATTTTATTTCCAATTTTATTAACTATTGATTCAAATTCGTCAACTGTTCCTATTTTTGCATCAACACGTATTGTTTCTATATTTTTTCCACTCGCCGGCATAATATGTTCAATATTTACGTTCTCTTCAAAATCAAAAGATTTTCCCTTTTCTTTTGCATATAAATATTCATTTAAGAATATGAGAACATTCTTATTATATTCTTCTAATAACGATGTTAAATCTTCTTTTTTCCATGTTTTAGAAATGTGAACATTAAAATCATTTTGAATTTCAGAGATATTAACTTGGGAATCAACAAGTTTTACATTCTCACCAAATAAGAAAGTTTTGAAACTGTTACTTGAGAACCCAGTATCAACTAATTCAAGAACAGCAAATAATCTGATTAAGCATTCTGCAATCTCTTCAATGTTCTTTTGATCTATTTCTTTTAGATTAAATCGAGAAAGATAAGCAATTAGATAAATTTTAATATTTTCATTAAATTTTAATAAAAGCTTTATAACTGGATAATCTTTTATTTTATCCCAAATCTGTACAATTTTATCAAATGAATTACACAGTTCTCTAGGATTTTTTAATGATTCTTTATTTAGCTCTAAGTAATATTTTCTTAAACCAGGTGTAGTAACATCTGGAGTTCCTGTTCGCATATATTCTTTTGTTACAGCTCTTTGAATATACATATTTTGTTGAAGTACACCATCGATATCTGTAATTTTTCGTAAACTTAGTTTATTGGCAATTTTAGTTATTGTCTCCCAACTTGTATTAAAATCAGTCTTATTATCTCCTGCATATGAATACATTTGAGCAGAAATAATATCGGCATCAGAAAGTGGTAATCCCGTTGAATTCAATGAATTAAACATAGTTATTGCCTGTGCAATCTGCCAACTTTTTATTTCAATGATTTGACATTTTTCTAAGAAAGATTCTGCAAATACTTTAATATTTGATTCTGAATAATTAACAAGCTTTTCATAGAAGAATTTAAAATTTCTAAAATGATTTGTATATTTATTATCTTTTTGCTTTTTTGGAATTTTATATACAATTTCTTCAGCATCATCATAAGTTTTGGCTGAGATTATTTTTTGTAGTTCATCCTTGTATAGCTCATTTATGGAATTATTAATTAGAATAGTTCGATTTTTTACAGTATTCCAATCTACTTTAATTTCTTCGATTAAATCATCATTCGCATTAAAAAGAATATTCAATGTCTTATCAAGTTTTTTTACCAGAACATTTTTCAATGCTTTTGAATCTGAATCGCTCTTAAAATTATCAATAACATAACTTAATCTTAATTGAAGAGCTTTTAACAATAATAAGAATGTTGTAGTTCTTTGTTGCCCATCAATTAAATTCAGTTCATTAGTTTCATTAGAACAATTTATAATTACAGTTCCAAAGAAATAAGGTTCGGTGTTTCCAGAATCAATAAAATTTGTAATATCTTGCCATAACTTATCACATTGTGTAATTTCCCACGAATAACCACGCTGATATTCTGGAATAACAAATTTTTCCTCTTCGCTAATTGTAAGATAATCACTTATAAGTTTTAAATTTGGTTCTATGTTTTTTGCCATTTTAAGCTCCTATTCTTTTGTCATTTCGTAAATCTTGTCTAATAAAACTTTGAAACCTTCAAAATCTTCTTTTGGGTATGATTTATAATTTTGTTCCAAATAATTTTTTATTTTTTCTTCCAATTTAAAATTCAGATTCTTTGTAAATGGATGCGCGTAATTAATAGATCTGTTTACAATATTTTCAATAACAGCTTGTGGAAAATAATCTTCAACTAAAAAATTACCTTTTTCATTACATACATCTGCGGTATACGGATAAAAGAAAGCTTTTATTTTACCGTCAGAAGAAATGTAATCCTTAAAATTTTCTATATCTTCACTATCTTTCTTTCTACCAGAAATATGAACCATTCCGTCCTTTCCACCACCATCTCTATCAAAAATAATTAATATTGGCTTTACAGGCGAAATAAGTCGAATTTTCTCTACAAAATCTAATGCATTACCAGTTCCATTAAAACTTAAAAAATCAAAATTGAAAGTTTTGTATTCTTCTTTTTCATTCTTAAAAAAATCAATAGCTTGTTTTATAAACGCAATATCCGATTTACCTTCTACAAGAATTAAAGTTTTTTCTGAATTCAAATAAACTCCTGCTTCAACAATATTCCATTGGTCAGAAGCTAATTTTTTTATTAATTCTAGTTTATCATCAGTTATTACTGTGGTTTTACCATTTTTATTTTCAAGATACTTCAATTCATTAGAATCTGCATTTTTCACTAATGATGGAGAATGACTTGTTATAATTGTTTGGCGATTATTATATTTTTTTAATAAGTTGTATAAAGCAAATTTTCTTGCTTCGTGAATATTTGCATCAGGTTCATCCAACAACAGTATTGAATTTTCATCTGCTACAAACTCTAATACGGATTTTGTAAGAATTAATTTTTTTTCACCTTCGCTTAAAGACTCAAGTGTTAAACCATTATTAAAAACTATTTCAATATTAGTAATAATTTTGTAGTTTTTTGGCATAAATGCTTGCATTAATAAATTATATACTTGGTTTGAATCGTTAAAATCAGTTATTATAGATTTCCAATACCCCAATGAGTTCCCTATTTCAGATAAATGTTCGGGATTAATTCTATCTATAAATGATTTTACAATTGAATTATTATTTTTAGCATATTTTTTAAAATCAAAACTTATTAATACATTAAGAACATCAGTATCTACATTTTTTATTCCAATTTCATCTTTCAAGAAATCAGCAATATCCGTTAAATCAGAAGAAAACAAGAGCATTGTAAACAAAGAAATATTCCAAAGATATTTATTTACATAATACATACCCATTCTACCAGTTTGACCTGCAATATGATCTTTAAAATATTTGAGATATGTTGGCATATACAAATTTTCCCACAATCGCATATCTTCACCGCTATAAAGCGCAATTAAATTACTTGGTAAAAAAATTGGATTATTTTTTGGATTTTTAACAGAGTAATCAATATAATCAATTTGTCGAGTTAATTTATTTTCCTTTTTGAAGAGTTTTATTTGATGATTATCTATTTCATAAGAAATACTATAATCACAAGGAAATGCATATTTTACTTTCCCATACCATTCGCAGAAGATTCCGCTTATGGCTTCGAGGATGTTACTTTTCCCTGAACCGTTATTGCCAACTATGATTGAAAGTCCGTTGTCGTTTTCAAAATCTAGGTCGAAGTCTTTTAAGTTCTTATAATTTTCGATATGTAACTTTTTTAATTTCATTTTCTAGCCTCATTGTTTAGCACTTTAGTTAAATACTGTATTTTCGAAATCTTGTTTTGCTTTTATTCGTAAATCTGAAGCTTGCTTTCGCAAAGATTTTACATTTGCTTTGATTTCGTTTATGTGAGAAACAATTTCTGCCTGAACTGATAATGGAGGAAGTGGAATGATAAAATCTTTCATTTCATCTACATTCACATTAGCTTGACCTAGAATTTGACGACTAATCAAATCTATTTGATCACGAACAATAATTGATCCAAATAAATAGTTAACATAATATGTGTTTACTTTTGATGTATCCAAAATTACTCTTATAAGATAGGATGCAAAAACATAATCTCCATCTAAATCGAAAATGGCTGTTTTTCCAACTAACTCTTTACTGTTCGTTCTATTGAATAAAAAATCACCTTTATGTAATTTGTAATTCTTCAAATCTTTATCATTCAATGACAAATACTTTAGATCAGAAATATTCAATTCCCCTTTCTGAATATTGTTCATCCTTAAAACAGGTGTATTTGAAGTATTTCGATCAGCCTTGCTTGATGAACCATATTGAGTTGAGATAACAAAATCTTTTACAGGAACAATTGGATATATGCTAGTATAAATATAATCGATTGTATTTTTACCGATTAAATAATCAACATCCCACCTTTCACACTTTGAAAGTTTTCTAAATTTTAAGAAGCTATTTGACTTTTCTGACTTTAAGTTTCGATTAATGAATAATATATCCAATAATTGAATATTAATTGAATTTTCAAATTCTTCCGCTTTTTTTTCCAATCTTTCAGCTTCAGAAATTGCATCATTATATTTTTGAATTATTGATTTTTGTTCTTCAAAAGGAGGAACTGGTATAGCAATTTTTATTAAATTTTCAAATGATAAAGTTTGTCTAACAGAACCTGTTGTATTATCTCTAATTAATTTATTAAAACTTGCTGTTTGCATTATCATATACAGATAATCTGCTAAAAGATTTTCTTTTGTACTGAAAACAACATAGGCATTACTAATATAGGTATTTTTTAAGAAAGCTTTTTTTATACCTATTGAGCCAACATTAACACGGTACGGATTATAAGCAATAAAATCATTTTTTATAATCTTATATGGTTGATTAATATTTTTACCTTTTTCTGTATAAGCATCAAACATTCCAACTTCATTTGAAATTCCAAGAATTCCAAATTCTTCTTCTGGAAATTTTGATAATTTTAATTTCGAGGTTTGTTCAATAAGTAATTCTTCAAGATAAATAACAGGATATGATGATTTTATTTGGTTTATAAAAAATCTTTTTACATCCCATTTATTGAATCTAGAAAAAGGTGCTGTTCTTAATAAAGAAGTTCCTTCTACCATGTTAAAACTTCCTCTTTTCCATCAAAGGTTCTAACAATGCTTCCGTCAGTTCCAACATTGTATTGATACATTGTAAACTGGTCTTTTGTCTGCCAGAGCATCATTTTATCGTTGTAAGCCGCAAATTCTTCTACCAATTTTGGAAGTTCATTATTCTCTGATTTTGCGCCAGTTGTTGTAATACCTGCATCATTTATCATGGCAATCGGAATTTCATAATCAAATAATTCTTTAACACGAGGTTTTGCTTCTTCAACTATTGCAATTTCAATAATATCAAGTTCTTTTTTAATTGCTTTTATTCTTGTAGTATTCTCTTTTACTTTTGCCTTGTCAGATTTATCTTTTGAAGATTTTATCGATTCAATTTCTGCTTCAAGTTTTTCTTTTTCAGAATTTAATTCATCAATTACAGGTTGTTTTTCAACACGTTTTTCATTCTGTGCTTGAGCTACACAATCAGCATACTGCTGTTCTTCTTCTTCGGTAAATCGTTTGAAAAAAACGAGACTTGGTTTAACTGTTGCACCAGCCGCAATGAATACATCCTGTGGAATAGAACAAATAAGAATGATTTTTGCTTTTCCTTCAAACCATTCACGCACCTTTGCAAGATTTGAAGTATTCAAAACACCTTCTGGCAAAACCATTCCCATTCGTCCACCTTTTTTTAATAGACGAAGACAGCGTTCCATAAATAGAACTTCTGTAAGTCCAGATGTTTTTCCTAAATCATATAAATCCAATAAAGGTTTTCCAATATTATCATTTACCTGACTTAATGCTTCTAAATATTTTTCACCATACCGTTTTGTATAAATATCAATAAGTCGTTCATCAGTAAATCTATCTGCTTCTGAGATTTTCAAAGTCTTATCAACACGAGCACCAAAAGGTGGATTTGTCAAAATTACATCAAAGCGTTCTTCGAAAATTCCATTCACATTTAAAAGCCCATCATGATGATGAACTCCACCATGGCCATCGCCGTGCATAATCATATTCATTTTAGAAGTTCGTGCCATTCGAGGATTTGCATCTGTTCCATAAATACAATTATGAGAAAGTTTATACATTCTGCTTTCTGGAATATTTTTTGTAGAATCTCCCTGCTGTTTTGTATCAAGTTCTGTATTAATCTTTACTTGCATTGCATCGATTTTCTTATTTATGGCAAGCTGTTCTTCCTCAGAAAGAGAATCGTAATTATCACCTTCAAGCTGTTTGCGTAATCCATCTTTAATATCTTTAATATCTTTTTCAATCTTTTCACGCATATATTCAAAGGCTTTTATTAAAAATCCGCCTGAACCACAAGTTGGATCACAGAGAACTTCGCCTTCTTTTGGATCTAGAATCTCTACCATAAAATCAACAATGGTACGAGGTGTAAAGAATTGGCCTAAATCACCTCGGAAAGTTGTACCAAGGAATTGTTCAAAAGCAATACCCTTTACATCGTCTTGAGTATCTGAAAGATTATAATTTTCAAGTTTTTCAAGAATCTGTTCAAAACTGTTTTCTCTGATTTTAATAACTTCATTTAATTCAAAAAGCTTATCATCTTTAAATTCATCTTTTGTGCTTCTGAATAAAAACTGCATATATTCCAAGTTTTTATCTTCACCAGTTAAATTAGGACGAATATTTTCTTCATAAAGTTTTTTTCCATCTGTATATTCTTTTTTAGTAAAAACTTTTACACCTTGATTTTTTCGTTCTTCTCGAATTTTCATAAAAAGGATTTTACTAATCTCATCAAAAGCTGCTTCTGGTGAAAGCTTATCATTGTTTCTAATAATGTTATGACAAGACTTCAATGTTTTTGTAAATTCATCTCGAGTAAAAGTTTTTGTTTTATTTAAGAGTTCTTCGACTTTTTTATCATTTAATGATTCTTCATAAGTTGGAATTTGGATAATTTCATCAAGTTTCTTTGGCAAATATTCTGGATCAATATTAAAAAACTTTGTTTCTTTTTCATTAGATGTAACAAAAAAACTAGCTCCAGCCCAAGTTGCATAATTATATCCCTGATAATAATCTTCTACACGAACCTTTACGTTTTCGGCTTTCAATTCTACAACAATAAAAGCATGCTTTTCTTTTAGCATGTCCTCTTTTGATTTCCAAATAACTAAATCTGCTCTGGCAGCACCATCACCTCGGGCCTCGCCATTAGATTTTTTTGTATTTGTAACCAACACTTCTTGCTGCATCTGGTCCAATGAATAACCGTAATCATTTACTAATTTACACACCCAAGTTTGGCGTACTCTTTCTTCAGGCTTTGTAACATGCCATTCTTTTTTCAAAGGACAATATATTTTTCCGTTTTCTTCTTTTACTGTTAATGGTTCTGACATTTTTATTCCCTTTTTAGAATCTATTTTCTTATAGTGGTATGAAGAAAGATAAGATTTTTAAATTTTCACAAATGTTATTATAGCACATTTTATAGATATATTTTTTACTAAATTATATAAAATTCTATCTTCCCCCGTGCCCCATCTCACAGCAAAACAACACATCTGCACTGAAAACAATAGAGTCCCATAAGTAAACAATTCCTGTAACTTCCCATCAGTGCTTATCATCTGCTCTTAAGAGCATAAAAAGAGCACATTTTCAGTAAATTTGCACTTTGTTTTCATTAATTATGATTTACTTTGAGTTTTTCAGAATGTTTTTTATTTATACTTCTTCTTTAGTTTTTCTTATAAGTGCAGATAAAAATAAAAAATAGAAATATTTTTTTATATTATATAAAAGAAATGTAAAAAATTATGTGCACTTAAGATCTGCACTTTAAACATTTTTTACATAAATGAAACTTTTTCTCAAAAAATATAAGTACTCTTGTACACGCTCTCCCCGTTTTTTCTGTAAAAAAGAGAACTGGAACAAAATTGATTTCTGTTTTCTGAAGTTAAAATGTAAAATCAGTTCACATAAGTGTACTTTAGTACAGTTTAGTTCACAAAAAATCACAATGTGTACTTTCCATTGAATTGGTTTGAATGTTTTTGAGTTATCTCTATTTCTTTTGATTATATATTTATTTTAAATTTTCTTTATAAGTACATATAAAAGAAATAAAATATATATATTTTATTTCTTTTATATAAAAAATATTTTCAAACTTTAATGTACTTTCGTTACTGTATTGTTTTTCATAGCCTGATTGAGTGCAGGCCTTGTGCCTATACGATTGAAGGCTAAATTTATCACACACAAAAAATTATCCCTAAAAGCCACACTATGAAGATTCAGGTAAGCATCTAAAAATGGTGGGACAACTGCAATGTTGAGTAAAAAGGTTTGCCCCTTGCCCCCTAAGCTTGTATTGCATTTGAACTGACACCAAATTCTTAGACAGAATTTATGCCGCTCCTTCTAAATATTT
>JAKSTJ010000062.1 GCA_024402635.1 Treponema sp.
ATGGAAGTAAAACCTCTCATTCTTTTGACAGGTTTCTCTGCATATCCAAGAAAAATCAACTTCAAACGTTTCCGCGAAATTGCTGACAAATGTGGAGCAGTATTAATGGTAGATATGGCACACTTTGCAGGTCTTGTTGCTGGTAAAGTATTCACTGGCGACTACGATCCAGTAAAATGGGCAGATATCGTTACTACAACAACACATAAAACTTTACGTGGTCCACGTGGTGCTATGATTCTTTGTAAAAAAGAATTCGCTGATTACGTAAACAAAGGATGTCCAATGGTACTTGGTGGTCCACTTGGTCACATTATGGCAGCAAAAGCAATCGCTTTCAAAGAAGCACGCACTCCAGAATATCAGGCTTGGGCAGCTCAGGTTGTAAAAAATGCAGCAGCATTAGCAGAAGGATGTAAAGCACACGGTATTCCACTTCAGACTGGTGGAACAGACAACCACCTTATGCTTTGTGATGTAACATGTTACGGTCTTACAGGTAAACAGGCAGAAGCTGCATTGTTCGCTTGTGGTGTAACAGCAAATGCAAACGCTCTTCCTTACGACAAAAACGGTGCATGGTGGACTTCTGGTATTCGTATTGGTACTCCAGGTCTTACAACTCTTGGTATGAACGAAGCAGATATGAAAGAAGTTGCTGACATCATCGACTTTGTATTAAAAGGAACAAAACCTGGTCTTACAAAAGAAGGAAAACCAGCTAAAGGTAAGATTGACCTTGATCCAAAAGTTCAGGAAGAAGCAAAAGCACGAGTAAACAAATTACTTAAAGCTCATGTTCTTTACCCAGAATTAGACTTGGACTTCTTAAAGAAAGAATTCTGCAAATAATATAAACTAAACAATGAATGAGGATTTTACTAAGGTATAATCCTCATTTTTTTTTGCAAAAACTCTAAAGCGTAATATAATATAAGGTATATTCTTAATTTTTGTTCTTAAAGGAGAGATTTAAAAAAATGCCTAAAAAAACAAGTCTAAAAAAGACTATCCTCATTACTTTTATTGCAGTTAGTTTTATCAGCAGTATTTCAATATTTTTTATTGCCGTTCGATATTCCAGATTAACTGTAAGAAGTATTTCCCACGACGATATTTCAATTATTGCAGACCGAATTAATGATACAATCGGTGAAGTTATTCAGGAAAAATTCAATACTATTGAATATATTGCAATGCTGGATTCTATTCGTGATGAAAATGTTTCTTTACAGGAAAAACAAGCAATCCTTTCACCATTGGATAAAGATAAATCAAAAGATTTAATCAGTATGAGTTTTATTGATGCAAATGGAGACGTTTACATTAGTCCTGAAATGAAAATGAATTTCATGTCAGCACCAATTGTTCAGCAGGTCATTAATGAAAAGAAAACTGTTTTAGTTGGTCCAACTGCAGATAATATTTCAAATGAACTGTCCATTAATATAGGAACTCCTGTTTTTAACAAAGATAAAAAATTCATTGGTTTATTGTTAGCAAGATTGGACTGTAAATTCTTATGTGAAATCTCTTCACGAATCAGAATTGGACAGACTGGTTATGCAATTTTTATAGATAGAGCAACAGGAAATACAATTGGTGCTCCAGAAATTGATGATGTAAAAAATCAGCAGAATTTAATGCAGATTGCAGAAAAAAATAATTTCAGTGATTTAAAAGAAAATATGACAAAACTTTTAGCTGGTGAAAAAAGCTGGGGTTATTTCAAAGCACAGGGTGTTGAACGAGTAATGGTTTACGAACCTATTTCAAATACCCACTGGTCTGTTGTTATAATGGCAAATGAAAAAGAATTTATCGGTAAACTGAAGAGCATGGAAAATCTGATTTTCGTAGTTACAGTTATATTCCTTATTGCCGCAATTCTGGCAGCTGTATTTATTACAAGAGAACTTAATCCTCTTAAAAAAGTTGCAGGTGCAATTTCAGAAATATCTAGTGGTAATGCAGACCTTACACAGAGAATCACAATAAAACGAGGTAAACGTGAAATTATTGAAACTGTAGATGGATTTAATGATTTCGTTAAAAAATTGCAGGAAATTGTTTCTTCAATGAAAAATTCTGAATTACGTCTTGAACAGGCTGACAATAATTTACAGAACGGAACCCAGGAAACCTCATCTGCAATTACTCAGATTATTGCTAATATTCAGAGTGTAAATAATCAGATTCAAAATCAGGCTCAAAGTGTTGAAGAAACTGCAGGTGCTGTAAACCAGATTGCATCAAACATCGAATCTCTTGAACGTATGATTCAGAACCAATCTGAAGGGGTTTCACAAGCTTCTTCTGCCGTAGAAGAAATGATTGGAAATATTACTTCAGTTAATAATTCTGTTGATATTATGTTCAATTCATTTAAGGAACTTGAATCAAATACAAATGCAGGAATTAGAACTCAAGCAGATGTAAATGATATTATTAAACAGATTGAAGCACAATCTGAAATGCTTCAGGAAGCAAACTCTGCAATTGCAAGTATTGCCAGTCAGACAAATCTTCTTGCAATGAACGCTGCAATTGAAGCTGCTCATGCAGGTGAATCTGGAAAAGGATTCTCAGTTGTTGCAGACGAAATCCGTAAACTTTCAGAAACTTCTACAAATCAGTCAAAAACAATTGGTGATGAACTTAATAAAATTCAGGAATCAATTAATTCTGTTGTTACAGCATCTTCAGAAGCAACATCAATCTTTACATCTGTATCAACAAGTATTCAGAATACAGATCAACTTGTTCGTCATATAAAATCTGCAATGGAAGAACAACAGGTTGGTTCAAAACAAATTATTGATGTATTACATACAATGAATGACAGTACAATTGAAGTTCGTTCTGCTTCAACAGAAATGGCAGAAGGAAACAAACAGATTCTTGTAGAAATTAATAAACTACAAGATGTTACGTCAGTTATTCGGGAAAGTATAAACGAAATGTCAGTTGGTGCTGAAAAAATTAATCAGACTGGTATTTCCCTTTCTGATGTTTCAAGCGAAGTTACAAATTCAATTAATTCCATTAAGGATGAAATTGATCAGTTCAAAGTATAGTTAGAAAAAAAAAACTCAGTTGCCTAAACAACTGAGTTTTTTTTGATGATTGCTTATTATATCTTTTTTACAGAATCTCGGATTAAAACAGATCCACTTACAAGATGACGACCTTTGATATAAGGTTCACCAGTAATTTTCTTAATAATCAAATCAGATGCCATACTTGCAACATCTTCAGGTTTTACATAAACGGTTGTAAGCTGTACAGGAGCAGCCCCTTGAGCTATATAATTATCAAATCCTGTTACTGAAATATCTTCAGGAACTTTATAACCATTCTTATTTAGTTCTTCAATTAAAAGAGCTGCAGTTCCATCATTATTACAGATAAAAGCAGTGGGCATATCATCCAAAGGTAATTTTAATGGAATAAATCCGCCCTTTTCATCTCTATCATCAATTATTTTATCAACCCCTGTTGAAATATTATTTTCCAGCATAGCTTTCATAAAGCCCATAAAGCGGTCTCTAATTGAGGTTGTAGCAGAAAAGTTTCCAACAAATCTTAATTTTTTATGCCCCTGTGAAATAACATAATTTGTTAAATGATATGAACAATAATAGTTATCATTTGAAACACTGTCATATTCAGAATGATTTGTATAAAAATCAAGAAGAATGAAATTTGAATATTCTTCGTGTAATTTTTCAACGTATTTATAATTTACTTCACCAAGAATCACAAGACCATCAACTTTATTATCCTGAAGCATTCGTGGCATTACCATATTACTTTCATCTTCGTCAGAAAGTAATTCCATAATACTAAAATAATTGCGTCTTAGAAGTTCGCTGGATAAATTATTAAAAATATGCCAGTAAAATGAAACTTGTGCAGAAAAATATTTTTTAGGAATAAGAATTCCGATATTTCCTGTAATTGAACCTGAATTGTTTCCAGTTCCAGTTTTAATTTTATACCCCATTTCTTCGGCAAGTTCTTTTATCTGCTGGCGTAATTCATCGCCCACTCCATCTTTATCTGCCAAAGCTTTTGAAACTGTTACTGTACTGATTTTAAGCTTAGCTGCAATATCTGATAATCTAACTTTTTTCTTTCTATCCATAAGTCAATATTATAACTTAATTTACTTAAAAAATAAAGAAAATTAGGTATTCTTATAAAATTTTTACCAAAAAAAACAGATTAACAGATAATTTTCTTAAACTAAAAATTAGTTTTTATGTTCAATCATAAGATTTGTAAATTTTGCAGTTGCTTTATTTTCTGCAAATAAACCAATAAAAACTCCTGTAAAACCACCTGCAACTTCTGAGGATAAATAACGGGAATCTCCATAGCCTAAATATTCTTCCTGATTATCTTTGCATAAAATAAAATCATAACCACGAGTTTTAGAAACAATTTTAAAAGCAGCATTATTTCCAATTTCAACAGATTTTTTTATACAATCTGCAGGTCCAATAGTAAATTTACATACAGCAAAATATTTTTCATCAACCTGTTCAATGTATAAATCATAATGATGCCAATTATCCATATAGATTGTAATACCAGCTTTTGAACCAGGTACACTGTTCTTGAATTCACAATTTATTTGAACAGTTTCTTCAAACTCACACTGTCGAACACCCACAAAACTTGGACTATCTTTATCAGTATTAATTGATCTGTTGTTTGCCTTTATTAAGAGAGAATCTTTTTCAAAGGTAAAATTTTCTTTTTCAGGATTACAAATATAACACCAGTCGTTCTTTTCCGATAAAGTCTGAAAAGTTTTTACATAAGAAAAAGTCTGAGGCTTAAATGCATGATTATCAGGAACTTCAACTTCAAGAAGAGCTGTTCCAAATCCAGATTTTTCATTAAACCCGGAAGCAATTTGTTTTCCAAATGCAGTTTCTTCAGGTTTTGTATTTTGAGTTCCAATATAAAACCAGTCATCTTTCCAGAAAACAGGCTCCATACAGGTTTCACGGCCTAAATGATGGTATGTCATATAATTATCTAATTGTCTGAATGCAAGATGACAGAACCACCAGCTTCCATCTTTTGCCTGAACAATATCACCATGTCCCGCACCCTGCAACTGATATCCACCAAGATTTCTGTTTGTCAAAATTGGATTAGCAGGACAAGGTTCATAAGGACCACGTATATTTTTAGATCTGGCGTAATTTACCATGTGACCATATTCAGTTCCACCTTCTGCATTAAGAAGATAATAATAATCTCCAAATTTATAAAGATGAGGAGCTTCAATATAACGACCGCCAGTTCCATACCACAATGGTTCATTTTCAGAAAGTTTTTTTCCTGTAGAAATATCAATTTCACTCATCTGAATATAACCACGACCATCTTTATCATTACCATTGGAAATAAAATATACTTTTCCATCATCATCAAAAAATAAAGATGGATCAATTCCAGACTGTTCAACTTTAATTGGTTCTGACCATTCACCGTAAATATTATCTGTATAAACATAGAAATTACCAATATTTTCTACATTTGTTACAACCATATAAAAACGACCATTATTAAAACGAATTGTTGGAGCATAAATACCAGAACAAGAATCATTTCTTTCAAGCAATAACTGACTCTTTCTTGTGAGACAATGACCAATCTGTTTCCAGTTAATCAAATCATCACTTTCAAAAAGTGGAACTCCTGGAAAATATTGAAACGATGAAGTAACCATATAATATTTTCCATCTGGTCCAGCACACATACTTGGATCCGGGTACATTCCTCGTAAAACAGGATTTTGGTATTTCATATTAACCTCGTATAATTTAATTATTGTTTATTTTTATTAGCTTTTGAAACCATTTCAAAATAATGACCTTTTAGATTCATTAATTCTTCATGATTTCCTCTTTCAACAATTTCTCCGTGATTTACAAAGAAAATTGTATCAGAATTTCTGATGGTTGAAAGTCTATGAGCAATGATGAAAGATGTTCTTCCCTTTAATAATTTGTCTAATCCGTTTTGAATTGCTTTTTCAGTTTCTGTATCAACGGAAGATGTAGCTTCATCAAGAATCAAAACTCTTGGATCTGAAAGAAGAACACGGGCAAAAGAAATCAACTGTTTTTGACCTTGAGATAAACCGCCACCATTTGCATTCAAAATTGTATTATAACCATCTGGGAATGCAGAAATAAAATCGTGAGCCTGAACCGCTTTTGCAGCTTCAATACATTCTTCATCTGTTGCGTCTAAACGTCCATAACGGATATTTTCCATAATCGAACCAGTAAACAGGAAAGAATCCTGAAGCATTAAACCAACCTGCTTACGGATAGATTTAATCTGAAGTTCCTGAATATCAAGTCCATCAATTAAAATCTGACCATTATCAGGATTATAGAATCTTGATAAAAGATTAACGATTGTTGTTTTACCAGCACCTGTAGGTCCTACAATAGCAACTGACATTCCTGGTTTAATTGTAAAATTAATATTCTTGAGAACTGGAACATCTTTTTCATAACTGAAATTAACATTATTAAAATCAATATGACCTCTGATTGGAGGAAGTTCTTTAGCACCAGGTTTATCTGTAATATCTTCTGGTTCATCTAAAAGTTCAAAGATACGTTCTACATATGCACCAGTTGTTACCATTGAATTATAGAAGTTACCAAGATTCTGAATTGGCATCCAGAAGCGCCAGATATAACCGGCAAAAGCAACCAGAGTACCAACTGTTACAGTTCCGCCTAAACCATCACCAAGCCATGCAATACCTGAAATATAAACTAAAGCAACTCCTAAAGTAGAAAGATTATCTACTACAGGCCAGATTATATTGTTAATATTAACTGCTTTAATCCAGACTGTTTTACATTTATCACAAAGATCGTCAAAAAGGCTTTGATTTTCTTTTTCGCGGGCAAAACTCTGGGTAACCTTCATTCCATTTAAACTTTCAGAAAGATAAGCAGTAAGATTGGAACGTTTATAACTTTCCTGTTTCCATGCATTATGCTGCTTTTTCTTCATGGAAATAAGTATTATTAAAAGCAAAGGCATAACAGCCATAGAAACTAAAGTTAATCTAGGATCAATTGCCAGCATAAATCCAATAATAACGATTAATGTAAACAAATCGCTTATTAACTGAATAATACCGTTAGACAGCAAATCAGATAAAGAATTTACATAATTAACTACACGAATTAAGATTTTTCCATGAGGACGAGAATCAAAATAACTGAATGGTAAAGACTGTAATTTTGTAAAAACTTCAGTTCGAATCTTTACAATAATCTTCTGAGCAACTCTGGTCATAATTTTAAGTTTTTGAGCAAGAAGAATTCTGACTATAAGAGTTGAAACTAAAAGAATTATTGAAAGAATTATTAAAAGTTTATAATTTTTTTCAGGAATAGCTTTATCAATTGCCATTCTTGTTAAATAAGGACTAAGCAAAGAAATTACAGATGCAAACAGCATAATAATACAGGATAAAATCATCCAGCCGTAATAAGGCTTTATCCATTTAAACATTCGTTTAATAATATGAGGATTAAGTTTCTGTTCTATTTCTTCATCAACATTAAATTTATTTCTAGCCATATTACTAACCTCTACACTTCATTCTGTTCACTTAAAACATGCTTAAAGTAACCGTCTTTTTTAAGCAATTCAGCTGGAGTTCCACTTTCTGTAATTTCTCCATTCTGCACAACAAGAATGTAATCAGCATTATCAAATGAAGAAACTCTGTGAGAAATAATAAAAGTTGTATGCCCCTCTTTTGATTTCTCTTTAATAGACATTCTGATTTTTTCTTCAGTTTCATTATCAACAGCTGAAGTTGTATCATCAAGAATCATAATTTTTGGATTTGCAAGGAAAAGTCTGGCAAGAGCAATACGCTGTTTCTGACCACCACTCAAACCAACGCCTCTTTCACCAACAATTGTATCGTAACCTTCTGTCAAATCAGAAATAAAATCTTTTACTCTGGCAAGTTCAGCGGCTTTTTCAACAGATTCAAAACTTGCATCTATATTTCCAAATGCAATGTTTCCTTCGATAGTGTCACTAAAAAGGAAAACTTCCTGCATTGTAATACCAACATTCTGGCGAAGATACTGCAAATCATAATCGCGGACATCTTTTCCATCAATAAGAATCTGGCCTTCTGAAACGTCATAATATCTGCACAAAAGATTAGCAATTGTAGATTTACCGCTTCCTGTTGGTCCTAAAATACCAATTGTCATTCCTGCATTTGCTTTAAAACTAACATTTTTCAAAACAGGTCTGTCATTGTATGAGAAGGAAACATTTTTAAATTCAACGTTTCCAACAAAAGGTTCATTTGGTTTTACGGAAATATCTGTACCAGTTTTTTCATCAATTTTATTTTTAATTGAAGGTTTTGCCTGTCTAAGTTCATACAAACGTTCTGCAGAAGCATTAAAACGCTGGACACAGTCAACAAGATTTCCAAACTGGCTGATTGGTTGAGTAAATGCCCACATTAAACCGTTAAATGTTACAAGGTTTCCAATAGACATTTCACCCTTAATAACAAGGAATCCACCTAAAAGAATCAGAATTACAGGTAAAACTCCAGTAAGAGCATCAATCCAAGGTGTATATTTAACGCGAACATCAGCATTTTTTACTGCAACATCTTTGTAACCTTCATTTTCTACTTCAAATTTTTCAATCTCATGATTTTCCCGAACAAAAGCTTTTACAACTCTGTTTCCTTCAATATTTTCACCAACTCGTGTATTTAAGACCGCAAACTGATCACGAACGGCAAGATGGGCAGGTCTAATATGATTTTTAAACTTATTAATAAGGATGATTACAAATGGAGCAATTCCAAGAAATGCCAAAGTTAATTTCCAGTTAATCATTCCTAAAGTTACAATTGAGAAAATATAAATTAAACTATTTTCAAGAATTTGATATAAAACCCAGGCAACAAAGTGTCTTACAGCATCAAGATCAGAAGTTAAAAGGGTAAGAATATTTCCAGCAGGAGATTTATCGTACCATTTAAAATCTAAAGTCTGAATATGAGCGTATAAATCTTCTCTCATTTTTCTAATTACATTCTGTGATGCATGTTCAAATAAAACCTGATAGGTATAACGTATAATTGCCTTACCTAAAGTTGTACCAACCATTATAAGAATCAGCTTGAATAGAAGATTAAATTTTCCTCCAATAATAACTTTATCAACAATGTTTCCAGTTATTAACGGATTTACAATTCCAAGTGCAGCAACAATTACACTTAAAAACAAACCTATAAACATCATTACACGATATTTTTTAATATAGGACCATATCCATTTAAACATATTTATTTATCCTCAACATTTAATCTAGCATTTAACTTATATACGTGATATAAAGAAATTGTCAGAAAATTGAACAAATCTCTATTTAATTTAATTTTTTGTACAATTTATAAAGAGGATTTCTATGGATTCATTATTCGAATATTCAGACAGTCTTAATTCACCGTTTGAAACATTTAAGGGAGATTGGAAAACAATCAGACCACACTGGCATTATTTTACAGAAATGATTTATCTGGTAAAAGGCCGGTTAATGGTAGAAGTAGAAGGAAAAAGCTATATAATGAATCCTGATGACATGATGATTTTCTTCCCTCGCCAAATTCACGCCTTTGTAGATTACCCGGAAAATAAAACTATTGATGCTTCAGGAGAATTATCAGATTCTTCTTCTGAACTTCTTTTTTATGGAATAAAATTTGATGATATGATTTTGTCAAATACAACTCCAGGTTCACCAAAATTGCCACGTATTCTTGACAATGCACAATCAAAAGAAATTCCTTTAAATTTGCTTACCGCAGATGATCTGCAATATAATCCGGTTAAATTGTTCTTTGAAAACTGTATCTGGGAAACTGCAAATAAAGCTTTTGGATATGATATAAAAGTCGCTTCTACAATAAGTTTAATTGTTACTGAATTAGTTCGAATCTGGCTCAGAAAGGGAGTTAAATTTTCTACAAAATCAACCTACGATCAGTTCAGTACAAAAGATTTCTCTGTTCTTGAATATATTGATAAACATTCGGCCGAAAACATCAGCATAGATTTTCTTGCAAACAAATGCGGCATGTGTTATTCAAATTTTGCAAAACAATTTAAAACTCAATATGGAAGAACCTGCAAAGAATACATTGAATTTGTAAGAATCTGCAAAGCGGACAATCTTCTTCTCTACACCGATAAAACCCTTGATTTCATAAGTCAGGAAACAGGTTTTACAGATGCCAGTCATTTTATAAGAACTTATAAAAAGATTCGTGGTATTACACCTAAACAAAGAAGAATTGAAAACGCCTGATATTTACTGTCTCTTATAAATAATTCTTTATACTACTCTACTGAAGTAAGTTCTTAGCACGAGTGACGGGGCTCGAACCCGCTCTTATCGCAAATCCGTTAAAAATCAAGCCGTCAGGGTTGATTTAGGATTTTCCTTTATACCGCGTAAGCTGAGATTTATCGAAGCCATAAATTCATCCGTCACGAATTAATTCTAAGTGCAAAAAAAAGACTCACCTTTTTCAAGTAAGTCTTTAGCGCGAGTGACGGGGCTCGAACCCGCTCTTATCGCAAATCCGTTAAAAATCAAGCCGTCAGGGTTGATTTAGGATTTTCCTTTAAACCGCGTAAGCTGAGATTTATCGAAGCTATAAATTCATCCGTCACGAATTAATTCTCACTACAAAAAAAAAAGACTTACTTTTTCAAGCAAGTCTTTAGCGCGAGTGACGGGGCTCGAACCCGTGATCTCCGGCGTGACAGGCCAGCGCGATAACCAGCTTCGCTACACCCGCGTGATAAATTAATATTATCAGATACAGGATTTTGTGTCAACAGTCATTAAAAACAATTTTAAATATTTTTTTAGAAAATCGAAAATTATTTCTTATTATAAAAAGTCTCAATATTGCGACCTTTTCAATCAAAGAACAAATTAAAATGTAGCTTGAAAAACTATATATAGAGGTTGTTTATGAAAAAATTGATTTTATGTTTTATAACATTAATGATGACAAATTTGTATGCTGACAATTTTTCTTCTATAATCCAAGATTTAGCAGTTCAAATTGCCTGCACAGGACAATACAATGCAACCATGACAGGAGGAACATGGCAAGACGATCCAATTGATTTCTACAATCCAAGATTAATGGCAGACCGTTTTACCACTTTATCAGGAAGAAGAACTGAATATCAGACATTTTATGGAATTTGTTATAACTATGCAAAATACGCATTTCTTGAAATTCAAAACAATCAATATCTGTATGAACAAAATGGTATGAGAAAAAATCAATTCTATATTACCGGAGTTGATAATGTTACAGATGAATTATCCCTTCTTACCCTGGCAAAACCAGGTGAACATGATACATATAGAAATGGAGAATACCTGAATGAATACACCACAGAATTCATTAGTTCTCACAAAACTACAAAAGGCACAAGAGTTACCCATCATGCCTGGTTATGGATTCAAAGAGATGATGGAACCTGGTTCTGGATTGATCCTACATTTACAGATAATCTTGGATATGTTGTTTATGGATATGTAGACCGAGATACAGATGAAGAAGTTCAACTTAAACCAGATAAAAATCTTTGTTTACTGTACCCTTCATATTTGAACGATTTACCGGAATATGAAAGTGTTAGATATAATGAAGATTTTTATAGAATTGATAATACAAATGATGATTACGATTATTATTATGAACTAAATAAAAAAAACAACTTTGAAGATGAACCCTTTATTGGAATAGGTTATATTAAAGCTATAGATTCAGAGTTAAATTTTACTCAGCGAAATTTTGTTGATGGCTTTGAAATTTTTTCTGTATCCCAAATCAAAGAATCTGTCAGCGAAATATTTACGGGTGCATATTTTGCTTACATGAGCTGCGGAATCGACTGGAATAAAAATACATCATGGGTATTAGGAACTACCGTTGGATTCTCAATTGCAGGAATTGTTGCCCCCTACGCAGGAGTTGGTTTTGGTTGTAAAACTGTTGGTGACGTAAATGGTTTTGAACATAAAGTCGATTTAGGATTGCTGATTAATTTTAAATATTTCGTTATTGGCGGAGAAAT
>JAKSTJ010000063.1 GCA_024402635.1 Treponema sp.
CTGATATGAGTTATATGTTCAATGGTTGTGAACTTCTTAAGACCCTTGATTTAAGCAGTTTTGATACATCTAAGGTGACTAACATGAGACAAATGTTCAGTGGTTGTAATAATCTTTCAAGTCTTGATATAAGCAAGTTTGATACATCTAATGTTACTGATATGAGTTATATGTTCAATGGTTGTGAACTTCTTAAGACCCTTGATTTAAGTCATTTTGACACATCTAATGTTACTGATATGGCTTCACTGTTCAGAGATTGTAGCAATCTGACTAATCTTGACATTAGAAACTTTGATACATCTAAGGTTACTACAATGAGATATATGTTCAGTGGTTGTAAAAATCTTAGTAATCTTGATTTAAGCCATTTTGACACATCTGTGGTTAGAGATATGGCTTATATGTTCAGTGACTGCTGGTATCTTACAACTCTTAATTTAAGCAGTTTCAATACATCTAAGGTTACTGCAATGAATAAGATGTTCTACGAGTGTAGTCTGCTTAAAACAATTTATGTATCAAAAGAATTTGTTACAGAGAAAGTAAATAATAGTAGTGACATGTTTTTTGATTGCTCAAAATTGGTTGGTGCAATTTCATATAATCCTTCCAAAATTGATGCAAAATATGCTAATACAAAGACAGGCTATTTTACTTTAAAAACTAGTTAATTTGTAATTATTAAAAATTAATCTTATAAAGATCTTTACATTCATTTTCTTGATACCCAATTTTGTTGACGATTTTAATTCTCCATTAGTATTTTAAGAATAAGGAAGTTCATAAAACTGGGGGAGTATTTGATTAATAAGGTCTTGTTTTTTCCAAAGATATTTAAATCTAAAGTTGATTACTGTCAGGTAAGTCTTCATGATGTACTTAAAGATGAATTGTACAGAATTGATGATATTACTGAACAGGATCTTATGCTTAATGATTTTGAAGAAAAATACAATAATACAATTACAAGTTGCGGAAGTAATCTCTTTAATCACTGGTTGCATATTATCAAAAGCAAGCAGCAGGTTCTTCAACTCCAGAATGACATGCAGACTTTATGTTCTAATCCCAATTTTGAATATATAAAATTCTGTCTTAAGAAATATATTGGAAAACAAAAAAATAACAGTTTTGTCCGTGATTTATGGAATGGCTTTAGTATCTATAATTTTATAATCAATAATTTTTTCATTTTATTTTTATCTAACATTGTACTGAATATTGTTTTAAGTTTTTTATTTACAAAATACATTGCAGCTTTTATTGTTTTATTTTTTGTACTTAATTTTTTAATGTTTATTGCAACAAACAAATACATCAGTCATGTTACATCTTCCATCGGGTATTTTTTATCAATTTGTTATGCATTGAACAAAATCAACCGGAAAACAAAATTAAGTCTTTTGTATAAAACTCCTGATTATAAAAAATTCAGTAAGTTCTCTTTATATGCCGGATTTTTTAAAGATGGTATAGGTGGGCCTTCTTCTGGCGATTTACTTTCAGTTTTTCTTGATTACCTTAGAATCTTTTTTGCTATGGAACTTTTTTCTTTTAAGATGGTAGAAAAAACAATTCTCAACAATTTTAATCAGTTAAGGGAAATATATCTTTATACAGGTTATATTGACTGCCTTATAAACTTTGACAGCATCATTAAAAAATATAATTGTTGTCTTACTGATTTTAATAATAAAAACACTCCATCAATAGATTTTAAAAATCTTAAAAATCCTTTTATTTCTGATGGTATAGGTCAAAGCCGGAATATAGACAAAAGTATCATTATTACAGGATTAAACATGTCTGGTAAAACTTCCTTTATGAAATCTCTTGCTATAAATCAGATTATTGCTACAAGTTTCGGTTTTGCATTTGCAGATAGTTTTTCTACTCAGATTTTTGATGTTGTATCCAGTATTTGTATTAATGACCAGCTGCTGGAAGGAAAAAGCCGATATTATGCCGAAGCAGAAAGACTTATGAATCTTAAAGAAACAATTTATAATCATAAATGTCTTTGCGTAATTGATGAAATTTTATCTGGAACTAATTCAGAGGAACGAATTTTCGGCAGCACAAAAATTCTTCTGGATTTTGCAAAATCAGATTCTCTTCTTATTGCAGCAACTCATGATTTACAGATTGCCGAAAATATCAGGGAGATTTATAGCCCGGTTTATTTTGACGGCGAAACGGTAGGTAACAAAATCGTGTTTGATTATGTCATAAAAGAAGGCATCGTTTCTAAAAAGAATGGATTATTGATTCTTAAATTATTGGGATTATGATATATGTGAAAATTGATAACTTAGAATGAATTAAGGGTTATCCTAAGTTATAACGTGATTAATGTTATATAGTTTATATTGTGTACAGAACAGTTTTTATGGAATAAAATAAATCTGAGTGAAAAGATTTAACAAGGATACAAACGATGAAAAAGAAAGTTTATATATTTATATTTTTCTGTTTAACTATAAATCTATTTGCAAAAGAACAAATAGGGGAATGCAAAAAAAATGTTTATAAAGTTGGTATTATACAGAACAATGTTCCTGTATGTTTCTATTATGAAGATGTACAAGGATTGATATCTGTAATAAAAAAATTTTATATAAGAATTGGAACTGATGATTTTGGTCCATATGATTCAATTAATTCGTGGTTATTTGCATCTGATAAAATAATATATACAGCATTAGTTGATGATGAGCTTTGTTTATTTGTAAATGGCAAGTGTTTGGAACATTATAAAAATATGAGTAATTTTTTTATTGCAAATGATAACGAATCTTTAGTATATGCCTATGAATCTGATTCTGGAGTATATATAAAATCCAAAAAAGAACTCGGTCCATTTCAGCAAATCAAGTATTTTCTTGTTGATAATGATAGAATAATATCATATGTAGTTAGAGAAAATTCTAAGTTATATATTTATACTGAACAAAATAAGTATGGTCCTTTTGATGACGTTACGGATTGGATATATCAAAAAAATAATAATTATGCATATAAAGTTAGAAATAACAAAAAGGAATATATTTATGATAAGAATGGGTTATTAGCAGGGCCTTTTGATAGTTTAGAATTAAAAGCTTTTTCAAGCAATGGAACACAATTGGCCTATGTCACGACAAAAGCTGACAAAAAAACAAAAGCAATACCAGCTATAACTTCAACCTTGTGGGTTAATAAGGAAAAAATTAATGAAGGTTGGATTATATTAAATGTAGGGTTTGCAGATGAATCTTTATTTTATACTATTAATACTCAACAAGAGGGAAATTATATTTACTTTGCAAATAAAAAGAAAGGTCCATATATTCAAATTGGAGATTTAGAAATATCTCCAAATAAAAAAACACTTGCTTTTTCTTATTCGTATGATTATTCACCAGGTGAAGAGTATTATTTAAGTGTTAGAAATGAACAGGCTGGTCCATATGAAAGTATTTCAAATATTACATTTTCAGAAGATGGCAATAATATAGCTTATGTAGTACAAAAAAATAATGAAAAGTATTTAATAAATAAGCAAAATCAATTTGGTCCATATGAAAATATTTCAAATATTACATTTTCAGAAGATGGAAATCTTCTCTCATATGTATCTTCAGATGGATATTATAACAATTATATATTACATACCAATAATTTTAATACAAAAAAATATAGTTTCATAACAGATGTAAAATTTTATAAAGATATTTTAACATTTACTGTTAAAATGAATGGTTTATACTATAACATGCTTATTTATCATAATACTGAGTTCATAGGAAATTATATAAACAACAAATTTATATATATCGATGATGGAATAATATATGTAGAATAAATTTGTTTTAAAAGTTCAATTTTATACATATGAGAATTGATAAAAAATCTTCATACTTTATTTTATTCGTTTCAAAAATCTGATATCACAACTGCCAGTTGCAAAATTTTTCAGGGATTCGCCGGAATATTTTTCATGAGACAGCATATCTTCATATTCAGAATCAGAGGGAACATTTAATTTTACAAAAACCTTTTTTTCATCGCTGTTGCAAATGATTAAAACCTGTTCATCCTTGTAATTTCTGCTAAAAACAAACTGCTGGTTAGTGATATATTCTTCCATATAATTTCCATATTTTAATGCTGCAGAGTTTTTTCTTAATTCTGCAAAACAACTTATGGCTTCTGACAGAAATGAAAAATCCTGGGAAGGTTTAAGAAAATCTGGAGTTTCGGAAAATGGTGGTAAAGAAGGCCTCAATTCATAATCATCCCACTGGCCTCTTTTTCCAAATAATCCGTATTCACTTCCGTAATAAATTGAAGGAATTCCCGGAACTGCAAAAAGCAGGGCATAAATCATATAAAGTTGTTTTTCTGGATTTTTTATAACTGAAGCTACCCGGTTTACATCATGATTATCAAGAAAATTATAAAGTGGAGCATATTTATATAATCCATCTTTTGAGCCAAATTCTCTGTTAAGATTAAAAGAAAGTTCGTAAAAATTGGAATTATCTACAGATGAATACAATGCTGAATAAAGCTGATAATTTGTGACAGAATCAATCTTTTCTGCATTACACCACTCATTGTAATCACCATGAACAACTTCTCCCATAAGCCAGAAATCATTTTTCAGGTTTCTGCAAAAGGATCCAAGTTTTTCAAGAAAAATTCCATCAATTACATCTGCTGCATCTAATCTAAGGCCATCAATTTTAAATTCTTCAATCCAGAATTTTACTGCTCCAAAAATATGCTTCTGTACATCATTATTCAATAGATTAAGTTTTACCAGATCTTTGCAGCCAGCCCAGCCGTCATAATCAAAACAATCACCATAATTACTTTGACGGTCAAAATTGATGTTCAAATACCAGTCCTTATATTGAGAATTTCTACCGTTGTTCTGTAAATCCTTAAAAGCAAAAAATTCCCGCCCTGTATGATTAAAAACTCCGTCCAGAACAATTGAAAAACCTTTTTCATGAGCAATCTGGCAAAAATTCTTAAATTCCTGATTATTTCCTAAGCGACGGTCCACATAATAATAATCCAGAGTGTCGTAACCGTGTCGGCAGGATTCAAAAATGGGACCAAAATAAATGGCATTGCAACCAAGCTTTCTGATTCTGTCTAAATCACCGGCAAATATTTCAAAAAAATTTCCTGCTTCCTGATGATAATCGTTATTTTTAGGACAGTTTCCCAGTCCAAGTGGATAAACATGATAAAAGACTTTGTCTGCAAATATATTTTTTGTAAAAAATTCCATTTTCACTCCAGATATGTGATGATTAATTTGCCATTCCATAAACCAGACTGTGAATTATCTGGTAAACTGTTTCTTCTGAAAACTCCAGTTGTCCGTTAATTACAAGAATTGCTGTGGAAATCACATTATTTAAGAATAATCTTGAATAAAGAATTTCTTTTCCTTTCATATTTCCAAATTCATTGCAGGAAGCGGTAAAAAAATCGTCAAAACATTTCTGAATTTCTTTTATTACCGGCAGATAAATTGATTTCTGTTCGCTGCCATCAGGACTGTTTAAAAGAGTGCAGTGTAAATTAAAAAATTCTTTATTTTCTATTGCAAAATTAATTTCAGTTTTTAGAACATCAGTAAGGCCTTTAATAAAATCGTGATTATAAGTCAGTGCACTTTTGATTTTTTCAAGATGTTCTTTGCCTTTTGTTTCTGAAATATATTCAAGAACTCCTGCTTTGCTTTTAAAATAGTAATAAAGAGTTGGTTTTGTAATTCCAGAAGCTTCACATAATGATTGAACACCAACTGCTTCATAACCTTTTTGTGAAAAAAGTTTTATTGCGTTTTCAGTTATAAAAGTTTTGTTTTCCATGTTATCTATACCGTACGGTATAAAATATACCAATCGGTATAGAAGAGTCAACAGAAATATATGATTTTTGCCGAATAAATTTTTATTGTATAAAAAAAACTGCCCCGGAAACTCCGGAGCAGTAACAGGAAGGAATTTACTTTTTTAATTATTTTTAAATATTATAATGTGAAATTTATTTACTTGCTTATCTATATGCTTCGATAAATCTCGGCCCTGGTCTTTTCTGGTTAGCACTAAATTGACCGCTTTCACGCTCAATTTTTAACGTGCTATCTATCTTCACCATTCATAGTTTGGATTGAACCATCTGGGTTGAATGTTAATTCGCGGAATTTAACATTACGTTTCTGGTTTACACCATTTGAACGTTCACAGTCGTGGTAGAATAAGTACCATTTTCCATGATATTCAAGAATTGAGTGGTGTGTTGTCCATCCCAAAACTGGTGTTAAGATTGTTCCGCCATATGTGTAAGGTCCGTAAACATTTTTTGAAGTTGCATATGCTAACAAGTGTGTTGTACCTGTTGAATATGTAAAGTAGTATGTGTCACCTTTTTTGAATAACCATGGATCTTCAAAGTAGCGGCGTTCTTCATCTCCACCTGTAAGTGGTTTGCCTTTTTCATCAACAATAACTAAATCACGAACTTCTTCTGCAAGTTCAGTCATGTTGTCTTTCATTAAGGCAATTTTTGGTGTACAAGCTGGTTCATCACCTTTTGGTTCTTTATTGTCTGCAGACCATTTGTTGTTTCTGTACTGATCAAGCTGACCACCCCAGATTCCACCAAATGTAAGGTAGTATTTTTTGTCTGTATCTTTGAAAAGACATGGGTCAATTGAGTATGTTCCCTGAATGTAATTTGGTTCTGCTTTAAAAGGACCTGCTGGATTATCACCAATTGCAACACCTACACGGAACATGCCTTCTTTATCGCGAGCTGGGAATACGAAATAATATTTTCCGTCTTTTTCTTCACAGTCTGGAGCCCATACCTGTTTAGAAGCCCAAGGAATATCTTTAAGAGTAAGTACACATCCGCAATCTTTTGGAAGTGTGTTTTCGTCAGCCATTTCGTATACATGGTAGTCAATCATGTCATACTGGTCGCCGTTATCATTATTTTCAACGTCTTTATCTTCATCATGAGATGGATAAATATAAATTTTATCATTAAAAACGTGAGCAGAAGGGTCTGCTGTATAAAGATCGTTTACAAGAGGTCTTTTTTGAATACTCATTTAATTTCTCCTAAGTGAAATAATTGTAAATTAATACTTAATTATAAAGCCATTAGGAGAATATTTAGAATAAGAAAATTTACTTAATTAATTAGTTAAATATTAGTTCTTACAGAACCTGGACATTGGCAAAGTGCATTTTGAGCCGCACACCAGGTTCCTTCTTTCAAAGCCAGTTCAAAATCATTTGAAATAGAAAGTTCGTGTAAGAAGCCTGCATTAAAACTGTCGCCGCATGCAGTTGTATTTACAGGTTCCAGTTTTATTATTGGACAAGTGTAAAAATCACCTTTGTCTGCTGCAAAAGTTTCCTCTGTCCCTCTTGTAATAATAATCATATTTTTTAGCTGGCTGCTCTTTTCTATTATTGAATCTTTTAATTCTGCTTCAGACAGTTTTTTTCCCTGATAAAATGTTGCTTCAAATTCTTCCTGATTGATTTTTATGATTGAAGGAGTGCAGCAGTCTAAAGTTGTCTGTAAATCCTGTCCATGAAAATCTGCAAGGAAAATCTTGCCTTCATCAAGACACATTTTTGCTATTCGTGCATAAATGTCTTTTTCCCAGAAAACCGGTCTGCTTCCTGCTAAAAGAACATAATCTGCATATTCTAATTTTGATTTTATTTTTTTAAGAAATTCCGATTCAATTTTTTTATACTGATTTTCTGTCAGATTTACGGCAGGTTCACCAACAACTAATTCTGTGGTTGTATGATTTTCCATATCTAAAAGAGTACAGCATTCTCTTGTAAATCCTGGAATTGTTACATAATCAATATACATGTTGTCTCTTAAAGCCAGTTCATCAAAAAGTGCCGCATTATTTTCACCTAAAGGGCAAATTGAAATAGTACTTTCCGGGTGAATCTGGGTCAAAATTCTTGCTGTATTAATTGCTTTTCCAGAAGCGTCCAGTCTGTATGAAGTTGAACGGTTTACTTCTGTTAATCTTACTTTATTAAAAACAATTGTTTTCTGAATTGTTGAACTTAAACAAACACATAAAAAATTAGCCATGGCCTAAATATAACACATTTTATCTGGCTTTGTAAGAATTTACCTGATTAATAAATCTATATTTATATGCAAAACTTTATTAATGTTCTATAATTAAAAAACTATCATTAAACGCAGAGGTATATATGGCAACAACATTAATTGAAAAATATAAATCATTTTTTGGACAATTAATGCAGAATTCAACAGCGGCAGCTAAAATTGATGAAACAAACGTTTATCAGGAAGCAAATCCCGCAAATAGAAAACTTTTTTCACAGATTATCGAAGGTAATATTCTTCCAGGTTCTGGTTTTAAGAATATGGACAAAATAAAGAGTTTTTATGAACAGATTGTAAATGAAGGTAAATCTGGTGTTGTAATGATGGAACATTATTCTAATGCTGATCTTCCAAACTTTATTTATCTGCTTGAAAATAGTCCTGAAGAATGGGCAAGAGATATGGCTTCTCGTATTGTTCCAATTGCAGGTATGAAATTAAATGAATCAGATCCTGGAGTTAGAGCTTTTACAGAAGGATTTACACGTGTTGTTGTTTATCCTACAAGAAGTCAGGATGCTATGAGAGCCAGTGGTGCTACAGAAGCTGAAATTGAAGAAGAAGTTGCAAGAGCTAAAAAAATCAATTTTGCAGCTATGAGAGCAATGGATGTTTGTAAAAAACGTGGACAGATTATTCTTGTATTCCCAAGTGGAACCCGTTATCGTCCAGGAAAACCAGAAACAAAACGTGGTTTAAGAGAAATGGACAGTTATCTTCGTCTTTTTGATATTATGCTTCCTGTTGCCAACAATGGTACATGGCTTACAATTAATACTGTAAATCCAGAAAGCATGCTGGAAGATATTGTTGAACCTGCAGTTTGTACACTTACTGCCTGTGATATTGTTAATTGTAAAGATTTCCGTAAACAGGTTCTTGCAACTTGTCCAGAAGATTGTCCAGATCCAAAACAGTACACAGTTGATGCTATGATGAAAATCATGGAAGATATGCACGAAAAAGTTGATGCTGAATCAAAATAAAAATAGGAATAGATTATGAAAATTACTGAATTAGAAAAAGAATTATCAAGTACAACTTATCCTGGAAGAGGAATTATTGCAGGCCGCAGTTATGATGGTAAACACGCTGTTTCTGCTTACTGGACAATGGGTCGCAGTGCTGGCAGCCGTAACCGTATTTTTGTTACAGAAACAGAAAATGGTTCAGAAGTTATTCGTACAAAAGCATTTGATCCTAGTTTAATTGCCGGTGATCCAAGTCTTATTATTTATGCAGCAGTTCGTCAGTTAGGAAATCAGACAATCGTAACAAATGGTGACCAGACAGATACAATTTACGAAGGCTTAAAAAACGGTTTAACTTTTGAACAGTCATTAAGAAGCAGAAAATACGAACATGATGCTCCAAACTACACACCACGTATTTCATCTTTATTAAACGTAGAAGGTGGAAAATATGATTATGCACTTTCAATCTTAAAAAGTGACAGTGGAAATCCAGATAACAATCTTCGTTTTACATATACATACGATAATCCAGTAGCCGGCGAAGGTCATTACATTCATACTTACATGGGTGATGGAAATCCTCTTCCAAGTTTTGAAGGTGAACCTGTAAAATTAAACATTACAGGAAATATTGATGAATTTACAAATAAAATCTGGTCTTCTTTAAACGAAGAAAATAAGGTTTCTTTGTTTGTTCGTTTTATTGATATTGAAACAGGAAAATCAGAAACAAGAATCATCAATAAGAACAAATAGATTATAAAATTATTTTACTGAAAATAGTTTTTTGTATGCTTTGGGACTGTCAGAAATGGCAGTCTTTTTTTTAATTGATTTAACATTGATATTTTTCTAAAATATTTTCTATGAGTACAAATGGTAATTCGGTAAATAAATCAAAAAAACTTGGTGATATTTTATTGTTAAATCTTCTGTGGATTTTATTCAGTCTTCCTGTCGTAACAATTGGTGCTGCAACTTGCGCCGCATATTATGTAGGACTTAAAATTGTTGATAATGAACAGGAAAATGTATTTCAAACATTTAAAAAAGGGTTTATTACAAATCTTAAACAGGGAACAATTATCTGGATAATTAACGCCGCTATGATTTACGGTTCATATTATCTTTGGATTCTGGTTCTTATTGCAGAAGAAACAAATTATGTATTAATTGGTGGCGCTCTTCTTCTTAGTGCAATTACTGCAATAATTACAATTTATATTTATCCAGTAATTGCCAGATACAGTAATTCACTTGTAAATCTTTTAAGAAATGCTTTTGGAATTGCAGTTCTTTATCTTTTTCAAACCTTCTTTTTTGCTGCTCTTTTAGCAGGAGAAGTTTTCTTAGTTTTATATAGATTCTGGACAATTCCAATTGCAGTTTTGATTGTACCAATAATCATGATTTATATTATTTCTAAGTTTACAAAAATGGTATTCTTAAAAATTGAAAACAACGAAATTGCTCCAAGAAAATCTTCAATTTCCAGTTCGATTTTAGACAAAGACGAAGATGAATCTGAAGATGCAGAAGAATCTGAAACTGAAGAAGAAGCAGAAGAGGATTCGGAAGGAACAGAATCTGAAACCGAAGAATAAATCTTCAATTGAAAACAATCCATATTTAAGATAATATGAGTCATATGAAAGAACTCGAACTTAAATATGGATGCAACCCTAATCAGAAACCTGCTAGGGTATTTATGGAAAATGGCGATCTTCCAATTACTGTTGTAAACGGAAGACCAGGATATATTAATCTTCTTGATGCATTAAACGGATGGCAGCTTGTAAAAGAATTAAAAGAAGCAACAGGACTTCCTGCAGCAACTTCTTTTAAACACGTTTCTCCTGCTGGTGCTGCTGTTGGTCTCCCACTTTCAGACACATTAAAGAAAATCTACTTTACAGACAATGTGGAACTTACTCCTTTAGCATGTGCATATGCCCGCGCTCGTGGTGCAGACCGTATGTCTTCATTTGGTGATTTTATTTCATTAAGCGATGAATGTGATGAAGCAACTGCTCTTTTAATTAAGAAAGAAGTTTCTGACGGTGTAATTGCTCCTTCTTATTCACCAAAAGCTTTGGAAATCTTAAAAGCAAAGAAAAACGGAAACTATTGTGTAATTCAGATTGATCCAAACTATGTTCCAGCTGCAACAGAAACAAAGCAGGTTTTTGGTGTAACTTTTGAACAGGGACACAACTTCCTTAAAATTGATGAAGAATCAGCTCTTTCTAACATCGTAACAAAAAACAAGACAATGTCTGAAGATGACAAGAGAAACCTTCTTATTTCTCTCATCGTTCTTAAATATACACAGTCTAACTCAGTTTGTTTTGTAAAAGACGGCCAGGCAATTGGTATTGGTGCAGGTCAGCAGTCTCGCGTTCACTGTACTCGTCTTGCAGGTCAGAAAGCAGACAACTGGTGGTTACGCCAGAGTCCACAGGTTTTAGAACTTCAGTTTGTAGACGGAATTAAACGTGCAGACCGTGATAATGCAATTGATGTTTACATTGGTGAAGAATACATGGACGTTCTTGCAGAAGGAAAATGGCAGAACATCTTCAAAGTAAAACCAGAAGTATTTACACGTGAAGCAAAAGCAGAATGGATTTCAAAAAATACAAATGTAGCTCTTGGTTCAGATGCATTCTTCCCATTCGGTGATAACATTGACCGTGCTAAAAAATCTGGTGTAACAGTAATTGCTCAGCCAGGTGGATCAGTTCGCGATGATTTAGTTATCGAAGCAGCCGACGGATATAACATGGTAATGGCATTTAATGGAATCAGATTATTCCACCACTAATTTTTCGTATAGAAATAGGGCGTGTGCCTTGTAAACAAGTCACCGGGCTTTCCGGGGCTCCGGCCTTCGCCTTCGAAAAAAAAGGACTTTCATAAATGAAGTGCACCCCTAAAGTTGGACAAATAAAGTTCAATTTTAGGAGGTGCAT
>JAKSTJ010000064.1 GCA_024402635.1 Treponema sp.
AGCTTTTATACCAGCACATAGAACTTTTTGGGCAAAACTTTTCGGCAAAAAATTAAGTTGTTTTTGAAGCTACTGAAAAAGTCCAATTTTGTCATGCTGAACTTGATTCAGCATCTCACTTGTTACATTGTCTATTTTTTCTAGTGGGATCCCGAAACAAGTTCGGGATGACGTATTTCCATAGTTTTTCAGTGACTTCGTTATTATTGAAGTTTTCTTATGATAAAAAATTAATCTCTGGAGGATTTTTAATTATGGCTCTTTCACTTTTTTCATCCTGCGCCACTTTGGGCAGCGTCACAAAAGAAGCAAACCTGCGATTTAATACCTACCAGGAAAAATCAAAGTCAGTACAGACAAGTTATGGAAAAATTACTTTTATTGATGAAGGTGAAGGTCCTGCAATTCTAAGCATCCACGGAATTTGCGGCGGTTACGATCAGGGATTTGAAACGCTGGAAAAAGAAACTGAACACTATAGGATAATTGCTCCATCCCGATTCGGTTATCCGGGGACAGATCTGCCGGAAAATGCCAGAATTGAAACTCAATGTGAAGCCTACTGTCAGCTTTTAGACAGCCTGAATCTGGATAAAGTCTATCTTCTTGCAACTTCTGCCGGAGGAACCAGTGCAATAAAAATGGCATTGCTTCATCCGGAAAGAGTCAGCGGATTGATTCTGTACAGTTCAGGCTACCCTGCTCTGGAACCACCAAAAAAGACTGTGAAATTTGCCGGACCTCCAGCTCCTTTCTGCAATGATTTTGCCATGTGGCTCATTAGTCCTCTTTTCAAATCAATAATGGGAATGCCAAAATCAGTTTTAAAAACCATTATACCAATGAAGAATCGAAAAGCAGGCATTCTTTTTGATGGCAAACTCACAAATACCGACGCAATAAATCATCCGGAAAACTACGATATGTCAAAAATTACAGTACCAGTTCTGATTTTCCACACAAAAGACGACAAACTGGCAAACAATCTTGATACCGTTGTTCAATGGAGCAAAAAAATTCCCCAGTGCCAGATTCACATTTTTGAAAACGGCGGTCACCTGATGGAAAACGACGGAGATTTTATTTCTGACTGCTTACGGGAATTTGTGAAATGAAGTTTTTTTGATGTTTGAATCAATTGGTATTGATTTAGAATATACCGTAATTCAAAATATTATTTATATCTTTTATCAATAAAGAATGTAACTGAGGAGTCTTCATTTTTTCAAAGGGAAGTTCATCTACAAGTTCAATTTTATCCATCTCAAAATCTGGAATTTCAGCCAATTCTTTGATATTACAAAAATACTGAACTCCGTAAGACAAACCTCTGTCAGACAGAATCTCATAAATATAAAGAGGATAGTAATCCGCTTGAACAGCTCCAGCTTCTTCCCATAATTCTCTTTTCGCAGCTTGTAATGGAGTTTCACCAGGTTCTATTCCACCACCAGGGCAATCCCATTTATCCAGTTCCTTAAGATGACAAATAACCCATTTACCTTGATATTTCGAAATAAGAGAAACATATTTAATATCAAAATCATTCAATCGTGTAAGTGGATAAGTATTATTTAATTCAAACATTTTTAACTCCTTCTCCAACAAATAAATCCGCGTGCATCTGCGTTTATCTGCGGTTTAATTATCCCGCTAAATTCCTGTTGATTTAAATAATCAACTGCATAATTTTAACATAGAAGGTCTGATTTTTCACCGCTTGGTTTGACGCTCCTTCAAAAAATGTTAGACTTCATACCTTTATTTCAATGACGGATCATAATCGCTGGTAGTAAGATATTCAGGCCAGACATATCCACGATAGGAAGCTCCATCAGTGGCAGTTGCTTCCATCTTAATCCATAATCCCGGTTTTCCACCTACACTTGTAGTTTCAGGATATACATCCAGATATTTCAGATGCTCATTTCCTTCAAGTGTAATGATTTTTGCACCATTCAAACTCGGTTCAGTACGCATGTTTATATGGGTGTCGTTCAAAGTGTAATACCAATCATCCTGATTGCTTGAAAATTGAATGTCACTACTGCCAGTCAAACAATAGTAACCAGTTCTGTTTACAGAGTAACTGTTTCCAGATGGTGTTAGGGTGTATACGGAAATGAGAAACATTCCCTCGTTCGAGCATAAACTTTCCCATTCTGTTTGGATAAGATAAAGCTTATTGTTTACTTTCTTTAAAGCAAGAGTACTTTTCTTTATACCGTCATTATTACTACTTTCAAGTTTGCAGAAATGAATTTTTGAGGCAATTCCGTTTTTAATACAATAAATTTCAGCTTCTCTCCAAAAGGCACCCCATTTATCTGTATCTTTTGTCAGTATAAAGAACTGTTCATCTTGTGAACCTGAAAATCCATCAAATAAAGATATACTTCCATTTACTTCTTTTTTTTCACCGGGTACACTCATGGCATACAGATTATTTTTTGTATCAATAACAAATGTGTGTTCATAATGATAGGAAAAATCTGTATGAGGTGTTTCCTTAGGAATACAGATACAATAAGCGTTGAATGTACCAGTTATCAAATCAGTTATTTCAACAGCACATGCTTTTTTTGTGTCGATTTCTGCTTTGGTTACTGGTGAAAGCATTTGAGCTGTAACTGGAAACACAAAAAATGTTGAAAGAAGTAAAAATGTCATAAATCGAAAAATAAGTAATTTTTTCATTTTATTCAGTCTCTTTTATTTGTTTTTCTTCATCCTCATCCTTTGCATTCGATTTCATTCCATCTAAATCAAAAGCACACAGAATAAGGATTACTAATGTTGGAAGGATACCACCTAAAAATCCCAAAAATATAAGTCCGTAAGCGGGATCATCATACCCACATGCTAAAACCCTGAACAATCCGTTTATAAAAAGAAGAAAGAACGGAAGATTTACAAGTCCTGCTGTAAGTCTTCCTGCTGCTCTCGGAAGATTTTTTGCATAAAACTGATGAACTCCAAATCCTCCGTAAAGAACGAGAAACAGATAGTAAAGCCATTCTTTTGGTTTATTTTCATTACAGAGGGAAAATATCACACTGACAATTCCAATCAGATAGTAAACTCCAAGAACAATCATCATATATCAGCCTCCTGAATCTAGTTCACGGAAAATCTTTATACCCGCTAAATTCCTGTTTGTATGGATAATCAATTGCTTCTTCAAATACTATTATAATATATGCTCATTTTACCACTCTATCGTCTTGAATTCTTCATTTGGACTCTCGCTTGGAGTAATTTTTCAGAATACACTCGTAACATTTAATTGCATTCAGATAATGACCCATAATTTCCAGAGTGTTCTCTTCCACCGCTTTTCTATCCAGCTTATTAATCTGATTTCATGAATAGAACGAAACTCCTATTCAAACTCCGCCTCTCAAGAATCAAAAATCTTTCTAAAATATTCCACCTGATTTTTTTACCAGCATTAGATATTCTTTTTTTATTTCATCCTGATTGGATCCGTCATTTGTGAGATTAATTAAATTTTTTTGATTGTTTTAAAGTTTTTAATATTATACATGAACACAATTTCGAAAAATTATTCTTTTGACGGCACAGTCCAATCAGCTTTTGTATGAGTGCCTTGATGATCAAACTGGAAGAAAATAAAATCCACAATTCCTTTGTTGTAAGGAATAAAACGACCATCATCTATCATTTGAAAAACATCTTCCTTTGTGGCCCATTTGGCAGACTGAACTTCCTCTTCCTGAAGCTGTAGTTTTGTAGCATCTAAATCTTTATGGATTATATAAAAATCATTAAAGCCGTGAGGAAACGAAAGTGTCATTACAGGAGCAATATTTGAAAAATCATAATCAATGCCAAGTTCTTCCTTAAGTTCTCTTGAGGCTCCCTGCTGACTTGTTTCACCGGCAGTAACATGACCAGAACTGGAAACGTCCCACAGATTTGACCAGTTTTTTTTATAAGTCTGGCGCTGCTGAATTAGTAATTCACCTTTAGAATTAAAAATCAGCACCACAACAACTAAACGGTGATATCCATCTGGTACAGGATTTCCTCTTTCAATTGTCTTGCCGCTTAAAGTTCGGTCGTAGTTATATAAATCAAACTTTTCCATTTTTCCCCTCATTCTATACTTTTTAATTATAATGAGAGTGTTGTTTAATGGAAATATCACTATGTGTACCTGTATTTACTAAAGTCAAAACCAGTCTGGTTCAATGTGCCCTTCCCCTGTTAAATTGCTATTTTTTATGATTTATCAAATGGTAACCACTAATAATTCCTGCTGTAATTCCCATATATTCAAGACAAGAAACTACAATATTTGGAGCAGCCATTTTCCAGTTACCAACATTAAAGAGATAGTAATAAATTTGAGTTTGATAGAATGCATAACAACCAGCAATAATCACAAAACAATATGTTATGTATAGAAGAATTTTGCCTGATTTTGATTCCAGTTTTTTGTCCAGTTTTTTTAACGGAGACTGAACATGTAACGCCAGATGAAAACTCATTATCATATAAGCCCAGCTTGTACTCATTAAATGAAGGGTTCTCCAGAATTGTGTAAACCGTAGAGGTGACCATTCAAAAACCGCTCCAGTTGCAAAAACAGAACTTACAGCCATTAAAATCATAAGAATCAGTAACACCCAGGCGGTTGAACTGAGCAGAATTCTTTGAACATTATACTTTCCATTAGCAACTGTTTTGTAAAACCACAAGTTCAAAACGTGATGAACTACAAACAATACAAAGAGTGCTATTCCAGCATAAGCATGCCATCCCAAGTTCCGTACAGTTCCATGACTCATTAAGAAAATAAAGTCAAAGTACATGATAAAATCAACAATAATTTTTGTAAGTTTTGTTTTTGTCATAAACACCCCGTCATCCAATCTTACAGCTTGTCATCCTGAGCTTGACTCAGGATCTCACCTACAAATAATTGCAAAGATGCTGAAACAAGTTCAGCATGACAGTTTTTCTTTTTACAATCCGCTGTTTTTAAGCCAGGCATCAATTCTTGATTCCAGATCCCTGCCGCCACCATAATAAAATTCAAATGGCAGTCCAAGATAAGAAGACTGAACTTTCTTTCCCAAATCTGAAACGCTGTCGCCATAACGGGTTCCGCCGTGACTTGAAAAGCTGATAATTGTTTTGCCGCTGAAGTCATAGCTTTCAAGAAATGTCATAACCGGCATTGGGAGAGTTGCCCACCAGGTTGGATAACCCAATAAAACCACATCATATTTAGCCATATTAGCAATTTTAGTCTTTAATGGAGGACGGGCTTCTGCATTCAAATCCTTCTGAGTTACTTCGTAGATTCCACCACGGTACGGATTTACCATTTCAATTTCTACGAGGTCAACATTGGCTTCTCCATATTTCGCCTTGAGAACTTTTGAAATATATTTTGCTGCACTTTCGGTATTTCCTGAATAAGAAAAATATGGAATCAGGATTCTTGGATTTTTCGGAATTGTAATTGAAGCGATTTTTGAATCGTATTTTGTTTCAATCACGTCATTCTGAACTTGCTTTGCGTCATTCTGAACTTGCTTTGCGTCATTCTGAACTTGTTTCAGAATCTCTTTTTCATCATTTCTGGCAACCCTGAATCCAAGATTCTGGTCGTGATCCAGTGGATTTGTAGCAGAACGGTAAGCTGAACGAAGATGTTTTCCAAAATCGTTGTAGGCTCCGCCTCGGTTCACTCTGTAAATGCCTGTTTTGCTTCCTGCAGGATTTGTTTTATCTGAAACATCATATTCACCGTAAAAATCGAAAACCCATTCGCTTACATTTCCGTGCATGTTATAAAGCCCGAATTTGTTTGGAGCGAGAGAATCAACTGCGATTGTTTTGCCTCTGTTAAGACCAGCCTGAACATTCTGATTTGTGTGGTGAACGTAATTTTCTTCTATCAGATATGGATATTCGCCTTCGTAATTTGCATCTTTAGGATTGTTCCAGTTACCGGTATTGAAAATTGTTGTAGTTCCGGCTCGGCAGGCATATTCCCATTCAGCTTCAGTTAAAAGTCTGTAGCCGTTTGCAGCCCTGTTCCAGATCACATCTTTGCCGCGAACTGTGTAGCACTTTTCCAATCCTTCCTTTTCACTCAGACGGTTACAGTATTCAATTGCATCAAACCAGGAAACATTTTCAACAGGAAGATTGTCGCCCTTAAACACACTTGGATTTTTACCCATTACAGACTGAAAACTTTTCTGTGTGACTTCGTAAGCATCAGCATAAAATGATGAAATCGAAACCAAGTGCTGCTTTTCATCCACATTTCTCTGGCGTTCGCTAGCGGGACTTCCCATATTAAAACTTCCCGAAGGAATCTTCACCATCTTTGACTGTGCGAAAGTTGAAAATGAAAGCACTGACATAATAACAACTGCCGATAATTTTCTAATCACTTTGAACTCCTACACCACATTTCCGGCTTTCTGTTTTCCATTCTGAGCCATAACACCGGCCAAAGCATGAGGTACATACAATTCTTCAAGATAATCAATTTCTTCATCGGTAAGAACAAGATTAACAGCTTTAACTGCACCATCAATATGGGAAAGTTTAGTTGCTCCAACTACAGGCGAAGTAACTTTTGTAAGAAGCCAGGCAAGAGAAACTTCAGTCATGGAAACGCCTTTCTTCTCTGCAATTTCCAGAACTCTTTCGATAATCAGGCCGTCTGCATCTGCAGTTTTGTCGTATTTGAACTTTGCATAAGCATCTTTTTCTAAACGTGCGGAAGTTTCACCTGGCTTTCTGGAAAGTCTTCCGCTTGCAAGGGCACTGTAAGGAGTCATGGCAATATTCTGGTCATAACAGAATGGTGCCATTTCCCGCTCTTCTTCTCTTGCAATAAGATTGTAGTGTCCCTGAATAGAAACAAATTCTGTAAGTCCATTTTCTCGGGCGTAATAATTGGCCTTTGCCAGCTGCCATGCAAAACAATTGGAAATACCGATATATCTCGCCTTCCCTGCTCTTACTACAGCATTAAGCCCTTCCATAATTTCTTCCATAGGTGTGTGATAATCCCACATGTGATAGATATAAAGGTCCACATAATCCATACCAAGATTTTTAAGACTTTGGTTCAAGGAATTTTCGATATGCTTCTGGCCGCTGACATTTTTTTCAATTTCTTCCTGAGTTCTTGGAAGAAACTTTGTTGCAATTACATAATCATCCCGCTTTGCAAAATCCCGCAAAGCACGACCAACAAACTGCTCACTGGTTCCGTTCTGATAAGCAATTGCTGTATCAAAAAAGTTAATTCCGTTTTCCAGACCATACTTTATGATTTCTCTTGAGGCACTTTCATCCAGCGTCCATCCATGCTGACCGTTTGATGAATCTCCAAAGCCCATACATCCCATACAGATGCGGGATACATTTAAATCAGATTTTCCTAATTTTGTATATTTCAATTAATTCTCCAGTAATCAGTTTATTTTAAAACCTTGTCAAAGTATTTTTTCAATTCACTTTCGCTTGTATTTGCGTAAAATCTTGCACCGCTTTTCCATTTGGCTGTTTTTGAGGCACGGGCTTTCAAATCTTTTTCTGCCCCACTGATTCCGCTTCCACCGCTTGTGCAAAGTGCTACAACTGTTTTTCCGCTTAAATCATTCTGTTCAACAAAAGTCCACATGATTTTTGGAGCCGAGTTCCACCAGATTGGAAATGCCAGAACAACTGTGTCATATTTAGAAAGATCAAATACCTTACTGTCACCCTGAACTTGTTTCAGTGTCTTAATTGCAGGACGACTTTTGCTATCATTAGACTCAAGTGATGAACGGCTTTTTGAGTCATGCCAGTTAATATCAGCAGAAGAATAAGGAACTTCTGGTACAATTTCAAAAAGATCTGCATTCAAGGCTTTTGCTGTAGTTTCTGCCAGAGCTTTTGTGTTTCCAGTACAACTGAAATAGCATACAACTGATTTTGCATAAGTTGAAGTCATTAAAAGACCTCCGATCAAAAGTGTAAGAATTGATTTTTTCATTCCAATATCTCCCATATTATTTTAAGATTTTTGATTTTCTGTTTAATCTAATGATAATGCCTTTTTTTTAATATAGAAAATACTTATTTCAAATGATTAGTTATGCCTTTTGGGTATGGCTATGAAAAAAATTTTCCAACTCCAATCAATGTAACAATGATATAAGAGAGCCAAAACCATAACATTGACATCCCAAAATTCTGCATAAATTATATCCTCCGATATTTAAATCAATTTGTATTTTCATTATTAACCTAAATCAAATGTCTTATATCCAAGATTTATAATTTTCAATTGAAAGGAATGAAAAAGTTTATCATTCTTTTTTTTCTTAAATAACCCTTTGGATTCAAATTTTATTTTTACCTCTGTATCGTCTAAATAAAACTGAAAATATGGAGGTTGGGTAAATATATTTCTTTCTGCAATACAAGTTGATATATTCTTAAAAGAATTATAATGTTTTTCAAAACCATTCATACAATCTTTAAAAAAGATTGTAAATCCATCAGAAAAAATAATACTATCTTTTCCAATACATTTTATTTCTATGTAATTATATTCTTTCATATACTACCACACGTACACCAGTGGTGCATCCACATAACATTGTTTTAAACCGCAGCGGGCTTGTCCCGCTGTCGGCTTTGAAAACTGTGTTATGTGATTTTTTTCTAAAACTCCATTAAACTTCCTTTATAAAAAGTCCATTCTGGAGTTTCAAGTATATCATCTTCTACAGAATACCATGGATTTATTTTTTCATAACTTTTTAATATATGAAATTCCTGTGATGGCATATAACTCTGCCCAAGTAACATTATTTTTTTTCCTGTTTTTTTATTTACTGCTACATCAAGAACCAACACAACATGTCCAGGACTTCCGCCATAAATAAAGAAATCTCCAGGAACAATATTTTCTATAGATTTACTTTTTGCTTCTTTTGAAAGAGAGTAAGTCCCTGCATAACTATAAATAAATTTTAAATATTCATCAAAAATATCTCTTGATGAACCTTTTTTATAACCGTCTTTCCAAGTTACATTATTTCCAGAAACAATAACTCTTTCGCCATTTATATAACGGTCGAATGAAACTAACATTCCATTTGTAATATGAAATTTTATTTCTGAATATTTTTTGTTTTGATATAAATATTCTGCTCTTAATTTTATTACTGCATCAGCACATTGAATCAAATCTGTTTTTAATAAAGGAAAATCAAAAACTGAAATATATACTTTACTTCTTTTTTCTTCCCCATTATATAACAATACAGGCGAACCATATTTTTTTAGCGGGTAATTTCTCAAGAACTCAGAAAAAGAATTTACTTCTGTATAAATTCTTTCATAGCCATCAGGAAGAATAAATCTTTCATAAATTGAAGTTCCGTCTTTATTAATACTCTGAGAATAAAAATTAGCTGTAAATGATAATAATATTAAAAATAATAGTATTTTTTTCAATTCTTCTTACCCCGTTGCCCAGTGGGCAATCCACATAACACATATTATGCGTATCCGTATAAAATTCTAATCCCTCCAAATCACTGTTGAGTTGAATATTCAATTATTATATCACAATCAGAATGCATCATCTTTACTCATATTTTGGACCAAATCCTTTTGAAAAAGCCACTGTGTCCGGATATTCGTAGTAACCGTTTTTCTTGTAAAAATTGTAGGCAGGGACAGTTCGCTCTGTTAGTAAGAAAGTAGCTTCAATTCCCTGGGCCAGAAGAAATTCTTCCATCTGGTGTAAAAAATTTGTTCCAATTCCTTTTCCCTGAGCTTCAGTTTTTACACACAGTTCATTGATGATATATTCCGTTCCCCGGAACCAGTGTTTTACATAGCCCATAGATAGTGCCATCAATTCGTCATTATCGAAAAATCCAAGAGTAAGAGAATTTACGTTTCCAATTAAATCAATAATGTATAAATCCAGCTGCTGTTTATCACTCCAGTCATCGTACCATGGGGCCTTTGTAAAAATATTTACAAAAAATTCCTTTATGAGTTCTTTGTCAGCTAAAGAAAGTCTTTTTATTTCCATTTTTTTCATAAACTCTCCTTTTTTAAAAACTACTTTTTTACCTTAAGTCCCGCCATCTGAACAAAATGAGGAATTGTTGTTTCGGCAGGCATAATTTTTTCAAGCATTGCCATATGTTCTTTTTCCCATTCCGCAATTTTTTCTGGAGAAAGAGAAGCTCCAATTCCACGACAGGCTTTTACTCGCCCATTCCAGGATTCTCTTGTAAATGGAACATCAACATACATTTCCTTGTGAAAAGCTAAATCAAAAATTGAATAAGTAAAATCATTAAATGCTAACGGACATTCGTAGGTCTGTCCCCCGTTCCAGTCAGGATTTGCCTTATGTACGGAATCCAGGCTCATTTTTGTAATTTCACATTTGTTCGGAAGCCAAGCCATGTAAAGAACCAAAAGAATTCCATCATCTTTTAAAAGACTGGCAATTTTTGGAAGAGCCGTTTCCCGCTTAAAATACATGAAACACTGAGCCGCACTGATCAAATCAAAACTTTTTTCAGGAAAATCCAAATCCTCCGTAGCCACCGGAAAATACTGAATATCCATTCCACCCTGAATCGATAGTTCCTTTGCCATCAAAATTTGATTTTCTGCAATATCACAGCCCGTCCATTTTGCACCGTATTTGTACATGTTTCGTGGAATTACTCCAGTTCCAGTACCAATGTCCAAACAATTCTGGCCGGCAATACCTAAACCAAAATCTACAATTGCTTTGTAAAATTCTTCTGGATAAATATCCCTGTACTTTGCATAATCTCTGGAAGTTTTACCCCAATCAAAACTGTTACCTTTATCAATATTTTCAAGTTTCATAGTTTTATTATAAAGTCATTTGATTTTTTTTGCATAAAGCTGTGGTTTAATTTTTTGTAGGGAAAACAATATTTTGTTTACGATATTTAAATCAATTTGTATTGATTGGGGATTAAAAAAGTTAGTTTTCTTCTCTTGTTTCCCTTAATGCAGAAAGGATTTCTTCTTGCTTAATGTTTGCAAGTGTTTTTATTCCGGTAAAGGGAGATTTCTTTTCGATTTCTGGTGTAATTCTAAAAGAAGATCCGTCAGCTCTTTTTACAACAACAATGCCATCTTTTTTTGAAGTATCTAATACTGATGCAAAATTCTGTCTGGCTTCTGAATATGTTACTACAAGCATTTTATACCTCTCTTTTTCGCAGTTTCTTTCATTTTATCATCATAAGTAAACAAAGGAAGAACCATTTGAGCTGCTATATTGAGATAATAACAATCGTAAGCATAAGACTCTGATTCACCTGCAATCACAATAGAATTTGGAATATCAGGTTCAATTAACCTGATAGGAATTCGTGCAAATTCGTGAAAAACAGAGATAAGTACTTAAATCAATTCGTATTGATTTTTATTTTAATTTAAATTAATAAATTTATTTTCAATCCACCCCACAGCACCTGATA
>JAKSTJ010000065.1 GCA_024402635.1 Treponema sp.
AAATAGATTTTCTGTAATTCATTGTTTGAAAGTTTCATATTTTTCTCCATTATCCTGAACTTTATTTTATATTTTATATCCCATCATTACAATCCAGATATACATGCAGGTTTTAGGCATCATGAGCATTCCTACCAAAGAATATGTATCGGCCCATAAAACAACTGGAAGATAGAAGCCAAAGCTTAAAGTAATGGCAAGCCACATCCAATGGAATGCAGTATCTTTTCTTTCTATAAAATAGAGGATAATCATAATGAGTCCCATAATTGAGAATGGTATATTTCTATAAACACCCCAAATTACAGGTGCGGCTCCAGTCCAATCATTCTGAGGGAAAAGGCACAAGGCAATTCTTACAACAGACAGGGCGCACATAACAATTCGCAATGCAGGATTTTTCTTCTGATAGCGGATCTCAAAAATAAAATACATAAGAAGATAGAAAAGTGTCATTGTTATGGAGGTAATGAGCTTTCCAAACCACTGTTCAATTCAAGTTCATATTCCCCTTTGTATTCTGGGTCATAAATAATACCTGGAACTGGATTCAATGAGTGAGATGTCTTTGGTTTTGGCTCTCCGTTAGCATCTTTAGCAACTGAACCGTCTTTTTTGTGTTCGTACATGTCGTCAGAGTTTCCGTGGTCAGCTGTAAGACAGAGGATACCACCAGCCTTTTCAATAGCAGCCTTAAGACGACCAAGCTGAAGATCCATACCTTCCATAGAACAGCAAACAGCGTTGAATACACCAGTGTGTGTCGCACCCTGCGGTTGCTCACCGAGTTTTATACATCCTTCGGCTATATAAAACTCGCCCATATCACCATTTGGATAGTTCAAACGGATGTGATCATATTTTCCTGATTCAATAGTATAGAGGGCGTTCCCTTTTAAAATAGTAAATGCTAAAAAATTGCTCCAGGTTTTCGCAATTTTTCTTAACGCATTTTCTATTTTAAAAGGTCGGGCTTTGCGGGGTTCCGCTATCGCTTCATTCCTCCGCTGCGCTGCGGAACAGCTTCGCTGCCCCTACAATCCCTAACGCAGAAAGCTTACACTTATTATTAAACTTGACGATATGCACTGTAGTGCATGTAATTAAAAATATGTGGGAAGTTAAAACGTCAGATGAATATGACAAGTGGTTTGCGACTTTAGACGAAGAATCTAAAATTGCAGTATTGGAAAGAGTTTTGCTGCTTAGAGATCAGGAATCAAATCTTCCACTGCAAGCAATAATCTGCTGTGTTAGGTACGGGCTTGTGAAATCCATTTTATTATACACTATTTGCATTTGTTTTATCATATTTTGAAAAGAATGGGTATTATGTCGGAACTTATATTTGTTGTATTGTATGAAACAAAAGCTGAAGAAACAATTGTTAAACTGTCAGAAAAAAATGAGATTATATCAAAGCGCCTTTTGAACAGCGAAATCATTATTGCTGTTCTGATAGTTATGGCTCCGCATATGGGGTGGACTCGTAGAATGAACCGCCTTAACTGTGGAAAAAAAACTTGGAATAGGAAAGTTTTTAAGAAGTAGAAACGCCCATCCTCATTTTGAGAACGGGCGTATAAACATAATTTCCAATTAATAGTTAAATTAATAACTTTTTAGCAGTTTTTCTAGAATGTTGCTCATAAATTTATGTTGAGAAAAATAAGAAATTTGCTTTTCAATACTCATACAAACTTGTTTGATTTCAGCATCAGTCTTAACCATTTCCTGTCGAAGAAATTCCTGATACTGAAGTGCTGAAATAAATTTCTCAGCCGTCTTCGTATCGCAAAAGGAAGGAACCAACGAAGTTTCTAACAAGCGTATATCATCAGACTTAATCATTTATTAACCTCTGGAAAAAAAAAATTTCCTCGAGTCCAGTGATAGCGACAAACAGGAATATTAATCGAGTATTCCATAAAAAAAGATTGTAAAGTTTTTGGAATATCATTTGTGAAGTAAATTTGCTTCATCGCACACTCCTCCATTTTCATTAATGAGAATAGTTTTCCCAGCTGCACGAGCTTCGGAAATCAATATCTCTTTTTCGGAATCTGTAATTGGACCGTCTATTAGTAAAACATTTTCGCTCTGGAAAGCTACAGCACCGTTTTTTAGAGCATGCAAGCAGCACTTATGTATTAAGCCTGAATCAACATCATCCCGAAAAAAAATCCTAACTTCTTTCACTTAATTACTCCTTAATATTTTTTCAAGCAGACTATCTTGTAAATATCCAAATCTCTCAGAGAATCAGAATATATAGTTTCAAGAAAATTTTTTACCTCTGAATTTTCATTTTCTTTCAGTAATTTAACGGAAAAAGTGTAATCTCCTTCTTGAGACAACGAATTCATAATAATAGTTTTTGTAGACTCCCCAACACTTTCTTCAACAACTTTAGCTTTCGGGTTTCTGGCAATTACTAAGTACAAGCAATTTTTAATCCAAAAGAGTCTGTTGAGAAGGCGGGGAAGAAATACGATCCGATTTTCTAATTCATCCAGCACCATAATTGAGATCTCGCTCTTAATTAAGGCTTCTTGAAACCAGTCCGATCTGACATAAATTTCTCCATCCTTCTTAAAATAAATTTCATCATCCTTTATTTCCATTTTAATTTTTCCTCCTGATCAATCTGAATTAATATAGCAGGCTTTTTCCATCCATGGCTGTATCTGAGATTGATAATATAAGACCCAAAGAATCCTTGTGTGCATTTTAGATGGTAAAACAGGCGTTTTTGCCTCACCATCAGTAAAAATTAACAACCCATCGTATTCTGAATGTTTTTTTGCATAATCGATAACTGGCTGAAAATTTGTGCCTCCCCGGCCCAGTCTAGGCTTTTGCGTAAATTTCTTTTGTATCTTCTCAGGCTTTCCGAGAAGATCTGAGTCAAACTGAATTACATCTACACTTTTGATTTTTGTGTTAGTATTTAAAATCTGGTTAACAGCCTTCCACACCATCATTGCCAAAGAATCATCATTTACAGATCTTGAAACATCCACTGCTATCAGGATTTTGGGTTTCAGTTCGATTTTACTTCCCATCAAATCAAAACCAAATCTTCTATTCGGCCGCATTCGTGTAAGTTGTCGTGTGGAAAATGATACGCTCTTCTTAAAATCTTTCAATGCTTTTATGAAGTCGCAATTTATCCCATATTTTGTCGAAGTCTTAATTTCTTCTGATATAGCTCTTGTTGTATTTCCCCAAGAGTTATTTTCCGATTGCTGATTCATTTCTGGTAATAAAAATGGATTTTCTTTAGCCAATTCTTTTTTACCATTGGATTCCGAATCTAAACTTTTTTCCTCCTTCTTTTGTTTACTATTGTTATCAGACGGTAATTGTCCGTCTGGTTCATTTCCTCCTACATTAAATTCTGGTGTTTTTTTAGTTTCAAAGTTTTTGCTTTCATCTGGGAAAATACCAACTGCATCTGAGTTTTCTGACATATTTTCTGTAGAATCACCATTCCCATTCCCTGAAGAATTGCTTCCATGATCAATGCTCTGAGTTTTAACATCAGTAAATTGATCCTTACATTCCGTAGATTTTTTTTCTGAGTGATTACCAGAAGAATTAGCCTTTCCTATTGAGTCAGATACAGAATTTTTTTTTTAGATTCTTTTCCCATTTCGAAGGAAGCATTATTCTGACTTTCACACAGATCAAGCATAAATTTTTCATTATTCATGCAATATTGAATAAAACTGACTGCAGCTTCTTTTCCGATGATTCCCGAGAGGAACTTTACGTGCTTTTCCTGAAGCTTTGGAATATTTTTTACAACATCCGAAACTTTTTCCCATGCACGGCGGTCTGGAGTTTTGAATAAACAGTTTTCATATTCTTCTTCGTCTGACAGCCCTTTGCCATCGAGGAAATCAGGTTTTTCTTCTATAAAATTAATTATACGCTCATCAAGTTCGTTTCTTTCTGCCCAGCTTATCCAGTCTGCAGCAGTTGGATTGAAAAAATAAACATTAAAACGAGACACAAGAGCCGGGTCAAGTTCTTCAACCTGATATTCGTCCCCTGCGTTTACCGCCGCAATCACCTGACTTCCTTCAGGAAGTTTTTTTCCTGCAAGCTTACGGTTCAAGGCAAGATCCATCACCGACTGCATAAGTTCCGGGCGGGCACGGTTCAATTCATCCAGAAAAAGAACAATAGGTTTGTCGTCATCCAGAGGAAACCAGTAAGGCGGATAATATTCTGTGTGATGAGTTTCTTCATCAAAATGTGGAAGCCCAATCAAGTCCCCCGGATCTGCCATCTGCCCAAGAAAAAGAGGAATTACTTTAATTCCCTTTTTTTCAAAGTGGTCAGTAAGAATTTCCGACTTTCCGATTCCGTGTCGTCCAACAAGGAGAATGTTCTGGCTGGAAGGAGTATATTTCAGAACTTCTTTAAGATCTGCTGTGTTGATGTCATCATCATTCGTTACTTGTTCCAATTTCTTCTCCGATAGCGTTTTTGTAATCTTAAACCCTCCATTTTTTTTCATAGAGTTAAATTTTAGTTTTGGGCATCCCTCTATGTTTTTTACAGTCATGTCCGTAGGTATAGTAAGAGCTTTCAATTGAGGGCATTCAGAAACCGTAAGTTCTGCTGCATACTTCATGAAGCTTTGATCAGAGACGTCCTTTATGAGTATGTTCTCGAATCTTGGTAAATTTGAAAAATTTACCAAGATTTTTTTTACATTTCGACCTGCCCTTTTACAGAGTGCAGCATAGTTCGAAAAATCTACATTGATTGAAATAGACTTAAGAAAACTCAGGTTTTCGAAATTTATGTCATACCCTCTACAGTCAAGATTTGTTTCGAAAACAAAAGGCTGCGTGATTTTTGAGAGGTCATGCTCTAGCATGGAAATTTGCAAAGGGTCTATATGTCGAATCAAGATTTGTAGCTCCTCTTGAGGAGAAGCTTTCTTGCCAACATCAGCTAAGAACTCGTTCTGTGAGTAATACTCGAAATTAAGTTTTTTTACCATCATCAAATATCTTAAAAAAGCCGTGAGTATTCCACGACCGAGCGGGAGATCAATAAAGGCTATTTCTTATTAGCCTTTACATGATTTTTTACATTACATCCAGCAACTTCAGTTCAGAATCTGACGGAAGTGCATTTCGAAATAAAATTACACTACCTTTTATACCAAATTCAAAACTGCCTGAAGTTTCTGACTTTTTAATAGAAATAATTTCACTTTCCGAGTCAGAAATCAGCGGGAATGTTTCAAAGAACGTCTGACGTCGTGCATCCTTTCCCGAAAGCAACAGAAAATCTTTCTCTTTGAGTTCAGGGAAGAAATCAAGGAGTTTTTCAACTTCTGCTTCGAAAAATTTTACTTTAATCATTTCAATTGTCATACCTTAAGTCCTCCTTATTTTTCCAATAATTCATAAATTACATCTCTAACTTTTAGAAAAGCTAATGAATTGTAGAGAGCATCATCTGTTTTTTTTGAAGATGGATTGGCCTTAAAAAAAATATCGCAAGCTTCATTCCAGATGTCACAAACTGCGTCTGATGGGTCACCACTTATCTGAGCTTTTCTTTCCTCAAAAAGTGAATTGATAATCTGTCCATAACCTTTTCCTTTTTTCATACATGCCTCCTCATTTTTTATGCGTATGATTCAATACATTTACGATTCTTAAAAAGATAATAAAAATCATCTTCATTAATGATGCGACGTGTGGTATTCCTGTGTCTGAGGTAATGAGTTTTCTCAACTTCAGCAACCAAATTCTCTTCCAGATTCCTACATTGAATACGCTGCTCCTGAATATTTTTACAAAACCAATATGGATTATCCATTATTGATTCTTTTCCTCGAACATACGAATCAACATCAATTTCAGAAACTGACAGTATCGCATCTTTATGATCATGTTTAACTCGAGGCATTACCCGTGCCACTTTCGCAGCTTCTCGACCATTTTCTGCCGTGATATAAAAAGCAGCAGGAAAGTACCAGTTCTTACCAACGTGCCCACATTTGGCAGTTACTTTGAAGTACCTCATTCGTTTTCCTCCTTATCCTTCTAACATTACTTATTCGAAGAAAACTTTTTATTAATATTTGTATAACATATACTGTATATACCTGTCAAGAAAAATAATATCAGAAAATGTTAGAATGCCTGATATTCAAAAAGATATTCAAAAAGATACTTGCTTTCTAACAAAATTTGGTATACTATTATTTATATGAATGATTCACGATTTGAGAAAATGATTATTGAACGACTGAAAGAAAAAAACTGGACTCAGGCAGAATTGGCCGAAGCTTTAAAAGTAGAATATAAAAACAGAAATCCTACCATGAATTTTTATATCCATGGTAAACGACTGATTCCTCGTGATATTTTTATGAAGCTATGTGAGACTTTGTCTCCAAAAAGTGATTTTAATACTATTGAGCAATATACAAAACAGTTGGCCTGTGCATATATAGAATTTCTCGAAGAAGATTCTGAAAGGCCAGCAATACCAAGGTATCTACACGAATTAGTTGGAGGATATACGGCTTTTCTTGGAATAAGAAAAACAGAACCTAAAAATCCTATCACTCAATTTGCAAAAGCTTTTGGAACAATAGCAGCAGGAACTGTGGCTATGGGAACCATGGCTGTAGTACCTGGTGCAGCAGTTGCTTTAGGAACCGCTGCAGGAACCTATGTTTTTACAAAAACATTTTTCAATGGCAAGAAAAAAGAGGACGAAATGGAACAAAATACAATAAATAATGATGTAACCTACCAAGGTCCTTTTGGTCTCAGGATGGGTTTAACTCTTGAAGAGATAAAATCTGTTTGCTCACTTGTTGAAAATACTGAAACTGGAGTATATAAAATCATTCCTAAAAAAACACATTCTGCATTTAATTCATATGAAATTGCGTATGATGAAGAATATGGATTATATTCTATCAATGCTAAATCCGAACCAATGGAAAATAAGCTTTGCTCAGAAAGATTTAATTCCTTAAAAGAAAAGATGGAAAAAGGGTATGGTACTTCAAGGTCATTTAATGCTGAAGACATTGAAGATGGCGTTACTTGGGATGTACAAAGTGGTAATCAAAAATTCATTGATAATGAACTTAATAGTATTTTCCTTACTATTTCAAAAACTCAAGATGACAATGCCCAGATCTCCGTTCTTTATAATTTTACAAATATTGAATATTTAGCATCTAGAGCTGAAGATGAATGGCTTTAACAAGAACAGGAGTAATACAATGATAAATGAATTATGTAATATTTGTGCATCTTTTTTTTACAAATATGGGGAATATCAGAATTCAAAGCATGAAATATACTGCCAGAAGGAAACTTATCCTGGTATGACAAAAAGTGGAAACATTTATATTGGCTGCTACGCTAAAGATCATACCGGTGTAGTGGGGTTTCTTTCTTCAAAAAAATTTGCAAACTCAGTGAAATTCCCTGGTTTTTATAAAAGAATTGGAAATGGTGGCGTTGGAACTTCTTATAAGGAAATTGCAGAACCTGGTGCCAAGTACAAACTTCTCGCAGGCTTATTTGAAAACATACCTTCTTCAATTGATTTAATTAATTCAATATATAAAGTAGTCGAGTCACATGAAAAGAACAGTCTGCCTGTATCTCAGATTTCTCAAACTCAGCGAAGTTTGGATTATTATGTAAAACTTGCAAATATAATTAATGGCTACTGCGAAATTACTCAAGCAACAGAGTTAGACGAAAGAAAGAATGAGCAAAAAATAAAATTATGTGCATAACAAATTAGTTTTTTCTAAATATTTTACTAACAAATGGAATAATTATATATGCTTTCTGTAAATAAAATTAAAGCAGTAAATGAAAAGATATATTCTTCAAAGATTGATCCTCACAATGATTACGGTTTAATTGCTGATGAAACTCAAAGAATTTCTGCCATATCAAAAAATCTGGTGGAAACTTTTGAGAAAATTGATGATGATTTTAAGGCTGCTACAAAATTAGAGAAAAAAGACATTGCATTTCTTTTCCTTGCAACAGGTTTGCAATGTGTTCGGCAATATCTGTTTACGAATTTCAAGCTTAAAGAAGACAGACCTAATGATCAGGATGCCGCAAAAAATGCCAAGGGAAAAAACACGAATAAAGAACATTCAGACAGGCATCATAGACTTTATAATCCATCTCTAACACAAATATGGTCAAATCCTGTCCCATTTGATGCAAATGTTAATAGCCCTGGAGCTTTAGCAGGAGGAGGAAAGGCTTTAGGTCATCGAGAAACTGCGATAGGACATGATCCGATTTTAGGATTGGTTTTTGGTACGGCAAACATAGCAACATCTACGCTTACGAATTTTAAATTTGAATCTTATCATATTAAAACTCATGAAACGCAGTATAAGGATTATTTTTTCAATCGTGCAGATACTTCAAAAGTATTAGCATACACTTTTGAAAAGATGAATCTGCAAAACATTGGAACTAAAGATTTTAAAGAAGGGCTTGAGGAAGTGTTAAAAGTTCCATCTGCACTGATAAAAGAAATTATTCACCTGAAGAGTGATGTTCATTCAAAATCCAGTTTGCCTTTACCTTTTCTTCCTGCTATAGATGGCAAATACGGTCTGAAACTGGCTTCCACAATGGCGGAATATGGTCTAGATATGGAAAATATCCTGAAAATACGAGATCAAGCTATAGGTTCAATGGTTATAAATCTGATAATTTCCTGGGTTCATTATTTAATGTACAGCGAGGAAAAAGACGGAACTTTGGAAATGTATAAAGTACGCACCAGAAAAATACTTTCCTATTCTAATGCAATAGCAAGCGGTTCAAATATTCTGGGTGTGGCAATTGCGGCTTCGGTCAATGCATTGAATAAAAATTCTGACGGAGTAAAAAAATCCCTTAGTTACTTGGACGTTGGAGGTTTTATTGTAACCTTACATCGCCTAATCAGCGACCATAAATTTATTTCACAAATAAAACAGGAATTCATTGAAAAGGAAATGTATAAAATTATTTTCGATGAATCTTTAATTGAAGGAGTTTAATAATGGGAAAGAAATTCAGTTCTGACATGATTCAGGTATTTGGAAACAGCATTTCTGAAAAAATGGACAATGTTGCAGATGCAATTCGTGAAGAAGGCGAAAAACAGTCAAAGAAATTCGAGGAGGTAAATGAAAAATTTTCTGCTCAAGGTCAAATCAATAATATGATTATTAATAGTGTTTCAGAACTGGAGCAAAAAGTGTTTTACGGTCTAGAACCATGCCAGAATATTCAAAATCTAGAAAACACAGAAAGAAAAATTCTTGTAAATATTCTTTTTTACCTTGCAAACAAAGAACCTGCAAACGACATTCAGAAAAAATACATAAGGTCAGTTACCAACAGCCTTGGAATAGGAAGCGGACAAGCAGATTTTGACTTAAGCTATATTGATAATATAGATAGCAATAATAATAGGAAAATAATGTTGCAGTCAGTTATGGAATATCTGTTTCTTAAAGACAGTGATTTTTCATTCTTACAGGATGATAACTTTATAGAAATAAAAAATTTCTTTAATTTAAGAGATGATTTTATCTGCACGACACAGAAAAATATCTTATCTATGGCAACTGCCATAGGTAATGAAGGAATTGCAGAGAAGAATGAAATCATCGAAGACGAGCCTTTTGATGAAGAAATTGAGAAAAATTACACTTCATCAAATGAGATAGAAACTGGAGTATACCGAGAAGCTGAAGAAGTAGTAAATGATGTTCCTGGTGTTGTAAAGTTGGGTACTCCACCTGAAATGTATGGTGCATTTGAAGAAAACACAGAAATTACAGAAATGATAATCCCTGAAGGAATAAGAAAAATCGCTCCTAGAACATTTTTGGGTTGTTCAAATTTGAGTAAGGTGATTCTTCCCAAAAGTCTCAAAATCATCGGAGAGATGGCTTTTGAAGGTTGTGAAAGTTTAAAGTCTATTGAAATTCCGTATGGGGTTAAAGTAATTGAGGCTAGTGCTTTTAAAAATTGTAAAAATCTCTATGAGATTAACATTTCCCAAGGTATAAAAACAATATCAAATAGCTGCTTCGAAAATTGTGAAAAATTATCACAAGTCAATATTCCTGATTCCGTAATCTCAATTGAAGAATATGCTTTTTATGGTTGCAAATATTTAGAGCAAATAAAGATTCCTGAGACAGTAGAAGAAATTGGAAACCATGCTTTTTCTTGTTGTTCCTCATTAAGAAATATCAATCTTCCAGCTACATTAAAAATAATAGAATCTAATGTATTTTATGGATGTGAAAGCATTGAAATGATACAAATTCCTTCAACTGTTAAAACTATTGGAGAAAGTGCATTTTATGGCTGCTCATATTTAAAAGATATTAATTTCGGAAATGGTTTACTCGAAATCGGAGAACACGCATTTGGATTATGCAGTTCCCTAAAAAGTATTGTTCTACCAGAAAGCTTAAAGCTAATAAAGGATTTTGCATTTGATCATGAAGATTTTAAAGATATTGAATTTTTAGGGAATATTCCTCCTAAAATCTCAAATTATGTTTTTTCTCCTTTGGCAAATATATCAATTACAGTCCCATCTGATTATTATCAACGGTATATAAATGAGTATGCAGAAAAAGATGATAATCCATTTCAGCATTATTCTTCATGGAGATTGCCAAAGAGTAAAATACATAAAGAAAAATCAGCAGATATAAAAATTGAACCTGAAAAAAAGAAAGGTTTATTCGGTAAAATTTTTGGCTGAAATACTTATTATTGGAGGATTAAAATGGATGAGAAAAATCAAATCGTTTATAATTATTTGGATCGTATTTTCAGAAATGGAAATAATCAAGCTGATGTGAAAATAGGTGGAACTGATTTTAAAAATATAAAAGTAACCGTCTTTAAAGAAAATGACGAATTTATTTTAAATTTTGAAGATGAGAATTTTATTAGCCCTTTTGATGGGCAGAAGAACTTTCCTATAAATCTCAATCATTTTAAAATATCTGAAACAAATATGTCGTATTTATGTACTTGCTACGCAGGAAACCATATTGAAATAAAATGGTAGACGGTTGTTTTCAATAATACCCAACCATAAGGAAATTATTAGCATGAAGTCTCAAAAACAAATCTAGCTTATGAAGAGTTTTTTTAATATCGTATATCTTTTGAAAAAAGCTACTGGGAATTTACAATTAATTAGGTAAATTAGTTACTTTCATTAGCGATGTGAAAGGCGGCGAAGCCGGCCACTGGACTGAGTGAAACGAGGGAAGCGGCTGGAGCGGGAGCGTAACCTGGAGCGTAGCGACCGGTAACGAAAGTTACCGGGAATGCCCAGATATTATAAATCTTCCATCTGCAAAAAATCTTTCAGTTTAATATGACGGACAACACTTGTTGAATAATCAAGGTCGTCTGTTGTTATTAAAACTTTCTGGGAAAGATTATCCA
>JAKSTJ010000066.1 GCA_024402635.1 Treponema sp.
ATGTTGAGACCTGTACATCTTTTCCTGAATCCATGATTTTAGTGCCTCCGGCTGGATACTGTGCACTTTTGAAAATTCATCAATATTCATTTTTGAAACTGCAAATTCGTTTATCAGTTCTTCTTTGACTCTTTTGACTGGAAAAATCATAAAAAAAATCACCTCAATTTCTGGAATTAAGGTGATTGTATATTCAATTTTGTTTGATTTTTAGGGGGTGCTATTTAGACGCTTACAACTACACTATTACAACACTGTGTATAGTGTATATAAATCAAAAATCACCGAAATTTGCAAAAAAATCAGAAAAATTAACCAGGAATCAGGGATAAAATTCAGGAAAATTTGAATAGGGTGACTATTTTGAATTTTTTCTGGCATGTAATTATTAAACGCACTTTTTCAAGCGAGTTTTTGTCTGTTTAATGCAGTTATTCAAGGGACATTTAAAAACTATCGGCAAAATATAAACCGTAATTCAAATGAAATATAAGAATATAAATTGCCGATAAAACCAACGTAATTAAATGATTATATCAAGTTTGATCATGGATTTTTTATGCCCAAGAATCATCACCGTAATCATCTTCAGATTCAGAGTTATTAAATGGAAATGGATTTGGACCTGGATCAAAATAACCTGATCCGTATTCTCTATCAACCTCTTCTTCAGTCTTAGTTTTTGCACTAGAACGGTGATATGGTTTATATTCTTCATAGTATGATCTGAATGTTCCACCCGAAGACGATGCAGAAATTATACCAGATGAAGGCATTGAAACTGATGGTTTTGTCTTTTCATACTGCATATGTATGTTTTGAAATATATTCTGCAATGCAATAATTACTGATTCTTTTGTAAGTAAAGATTTATCGAATGGAATTACCAGTTTGTCGCCAATCTCTGATGCAATTCGAATAGCTTTAGCTTCTTCCAGTTCAATTTCAGATTTCTCAGAATATACATCTTCTACGACTTCCTTTTCTTCGTAAAAACGGATAAATATATCGTTTTCTTCTTCAGAATAATCAACATCAACTATGAAATTATCAGAATCACCAAATGTTGATTTATATGCTTCTTTAAAAGCATTCTGAAGGACATCTTCTATGTTGTTATTAAACAATGCTTCAACCATTTTATCATCAGCAAAATCTGATAATCTTATTTCATTGTTATATTTTTTTCGCTTTAGTAAGACAAGCATTATTCCTTCAAGTTCATCTGAATATTTCTTATTCAAGATATTGTAAGCCATCTCGTTTGTAACAAACATATATTTGTAATCTGCACTTGATTTTTTCAGTTTTGAAAAATCATTGCGTAGAGAATCAATTTGCTGTGAACCAAAATCATTATCTTTATAAGGAATTGTAGATTTTATTTCTGCAACAATCTTTTTGCCATCTGCTGTATAAACTTCTATGTCTGGTCCTGGAGCTGATTGAGATTTTTCTGCCACATCAAAATGCCCAAAATTGAACTGATTACACAAATAATCTTTAGCCATTAAACAGGAAATAAAGCTTACATCATTATTAAAGTTTCCCATTACTTCTTTGATATGATTAAAGAAGTTAAATACTTCATAAATATCTCCCGTATCAACCTCTGTAAATAGAGCGTTACGAAGAGAATCTAATTTCTGAAAACTTTTATAAACTGTATCAATTTCTTTTTTTGTCATATTTTCTTCATTCATTTTTTACCACCAATTTGCAGGTACATCACCATTTTCATTCAAAACTGTACAATATCCTGTCCATTTATCGTATAGAACATAATTATCATTTCCATTTTCAATTAAGTCAAAATAACCTGCTGAATTTGGAAATCTTTTACCTTTGTGAACTTCCGTTTCTTCATTTTGCTTTTTAATCAAGACAACTTGCCCAGTTTTTGTATTGAGTCTAAGAATTCCTGATTTAGCTTTTAAGAACTTAAAAGATGTTCGCTTACGTTCTTCTTTTATATCTCTTAAATCATGCCCAAGAAATATTCCCATCAGTTCAGCAAAAATAATAGCAAGTACTATTATGATTAATTCATTTGATAATTCCATTTCCCCTACACTCCTTCTTCTTTATCTAAAAATGACTTTGCGGAAAGATCCACTATCCAGGCTATTTTATTGCCTTCCTTTACCGGATATGAAAAAACTACAATTCCAGGATAATCAATTTGAATATTGTATTTCTCAAAAAGTGAATTCGTTTTTCCATTGCACTGCCATAGCAAAACTTCCTGAGAAAGTTCTTCAGCATGTTCTCCAACAAATGATAGTCGGAAATTAGCCATTAGATATTTTTTCCCATTTTCTTCCCTTAAAGATTTGGATTGTACCCTGTAACCGATTGTATCATCATTCATTCCTGGTTTAATTTCTGGAATAAACCAGTTTGTTGTAATTGGCAACAGATGTTCATCATCGATTGAAAATAAGGCTTTTAATATTTCTTTTAGGTTTGTTTCTGTCATCATCGTTTACTTTCTCTTCCTTTTCTTGTTCCAAAAAATATCTCTTTTGTCTTTCCATAGGTTCATAAACACATTCTGATTTATTTAGTGCATTATCCAAAATTTTCAAGAAATACAGATTTCGTCTATTCGTTTTTGAAAACATCACATTCTCAGCATTCAAAGCAGTAAGAAACAAAAGAAATGATTTGATTTCAAAGTCAGCAATTGAATTACCTGAAATATCCCTCAAATATCCTTCAATTCTTGCATATTCTGAAAGGAATACTGGAGTTAGAGTCTTAATCATCATAGTCACAGCATCCTGCAGATTATCTAGAATTATGGAATTTTGTTCCTCAAATACATAATCAAAATCAATTAATCGTCTTTTCTTAAAGACATTAATAATTCCAATAATGTGGCTGATAAGTATTTCTTCAAATTCATTTGGAACTGTAAGACTGTCAAACAACTTTGCATATACCGCAATTGCAATATTGTAGTCTGTAGAAAGATTCTTTTTGAAAGTTATCTTTCTGATTTCCAAAGTAATGTTCTTATCGAGCAGCAGGAAGAATAATCTTGTTTCAAGATTATCTTCCCTTATTCCGGCTTTTCTGAAGAAGACCTTACACCATTCAGGATTGTCTAGAACTTCTGTTTTATGCTTTGTAATAAGTTCCTCAAATTTCTCATACAAATTCATATAAATCCTTTTTTAGAAAATATGGCAGAAACAGAAATATCATCCCCACTACCCTGTTCTGAAAGAATCGGAAGAAAACCATTCAGTTCTGAAGCAGTCTTCTTACTGTCTTCCACAGTATTGGTTTTAAGGCTCAAAATAAAATCTGGTAATTTTGTAGTATCAAATGAGTCGGTCAATCCGTCACTCATTACTGTAATTCCGTTTATCTTTTCGAATCCAAACGCATAACGAAATTCCGCTGGAGCATTTTTACTGCACAGAGATGTCGTTACACCAAAACCAAGTTTTTCATTTTCTAATTCTGATGGGAAAACAATAGTGTCGTCATCTTTAATGACAGCACATTTACCATCACCAATTTGCAGGGCAAACCAGAAATTAAACACTTCGAAATACACCGCTTCCAGTAATGTCGAACCGTACAATACAGGAATTGCGTCTTCATCTATTGGAATTGATAAACCCTGCCAGTCCCATTGATTCAGTTCATCTTCTGTTAATGGATTCTCATTGAAATGTTTAATAACTTCTTCTTTCCATTTCATGGAAATTTTCACACAAAGAAGTTCCAAATTCTTTTTTATCAGATTTTGTTTCTTTCCAGGAATATAGGAATAAATCTGTTTAAGCAGTTCATTTGTACATTGAATAGCACAGTGAACAGCAATCTCTGATCCTTTGTCACTTCGAATGTATTTTTCACCTCCGTGACCATCTGCTACCAGTGCATAAGCATAAGTTTTAAGTTTATCACTGGTAGTCAGACTATAATCCTGGATTGGCTTGTTAACCTTCTGATGCGAACTTCCCTGACATCTAGCTGATAATGTAACAAGCATAAGGTCCGCCTTTACCAGTCATCACCACTGGTAGAGATAGAATCCATATCAGCTTCTTCCTGCTGGATATCCTTGATTTCATCAATCATTGCATCCTGCTTTGAAGGAATCTGTCCGTCAGTAGCCGGCTGACTTTTGCTTCCAATCTGAGAAGATGTGATGGATACTTTACGAATCCACTTTTTCAAAGCTTCTGGAGTATGAACAGTAATTACTGCTTCAGTGTTTCCGGTAAACTTTGCAAGTGCTTCTTTGTTTGCATCATCACCAATTGCAACTGCAACCTTAATTGCATATTTGAACCAATTGTTCTGTTTCAGAAGTGAAAGCCCCGATTCAAAATCATCTGTTGGTTCGCCGTCTGACATCAGGAAGATTGCAGGAGCAACAGATCCTGAAGGAGCTTTAAGAAAACCATTTTTAGACAGTTTGTCACTGAGTTCACGACAGGCCTGTCCTAAATCAGTAACTCCGTCAGCATCTACATTAATCCACTGAAAGCTTTCAGAAGAAATTGGTGTCGGATACATCCATTTACAGCCACTTGAGAAAGTAAGACATGCAACCTTAAGGTCGATATCTGAACCGCCTGCATCTTTAAGTTCAGGAAGAACTTCTCTAATTGCTGTATTTACAGCACCTATTTTTGTTCCCTGCATAGAACCCGAAGTATCTACAACAAAGAATAAAACCATCTGTCTTTTTACAATTCCTTCAACATCATCAAACATTCCCATAGTTCGATAGACCTCCAAAAATTACTTACTGATTGTTGCCTCGATATTTTCAAAGGCAATTTTGACATTATTTGCAACAGGAACCACGGAACCTTTTGCAATATCCTTCGCTTCCTTCCCTTCTGCAGTAAATTTCCATACAGAGTCAGAAAGATTCTTTATCCCCCATAATGCTGGGTTATTTTTATTCATAATTACTTCTCCTGTTACTGAAGAGTAGTCATCGCTGTCTTTTTCTGTCTGACATTTGTACATTTTTGCTCCAGGAAAAACTGGAATCTTATATTTGTCAGAAGAAAGTGAATACGGATAGCTGTAACTGCTTCCACAGTCAAAAGTTAATGTTTCTCCATGTGGAACTGTAGCCAGGCATATCTCACTTGAACAATGAGGACACTTCAGAAGAGTTCCTCTGAACCTTATTAACAGTTTCTGCCATTCATTCTCCGGCAGCCTCTGGTTCGGATTCTTTATTCCGTCACAGAATGACTTTATGAAAGCATCCTGTATGAACTTTGGATAACGTGGCCAGAGTTTAATTGGGTTTGGATGCACTCCAGAAACCGGCTTATTAGAAAAATCCTTTGGATCAAAAATAAAGACCGGATTTTTTCCGTAAAGTTCATATTCACGCTTTTCAGTAATACATACGCTGTCTACATAAGCTTTTCCCATAAGAGGATCATGCCGACAGAACAACTTGAACAGAATTACTGCAAGTGAATGACAGTCTGTAAGGGAATATGGATGCATCTTTCCACAAACTATTTCTGGAGCCATGTACCCAGGTTTTCCGCCAATGTTTCCTGCATTTTTCATTCCATCAGGAGTAACATTGTCATTATCACAAATCAGTACATCACCATTGTTTACATCAATAAAAAAGTTCCCGTCATTTAAGTCCTGATAGCTGAGGCCTTTTCTGTGTAAGGTTCTGAATGCATTTACAATATTAAGGGCTGCAGTAACCATTACTTCTGTAGAAGTAAACCTTACTTTATTGTTCAGGATGTCTGAAAATTCAGAAAAACGTTTAGGGCGAAGTTCCATTACATAGCCAAAGCTATTGTTCTTTTCTGAAGTAAGATACAGTGGCCAAAGAAACTTATTATCAGGAGCACCGTTTCTGATGTTTTCCTGAAGATTGTTTCTGAATCCTTTCTTATTCTGGAACTTAAAGGTATACCATTTGAGAGCATAATCTTTGCCATCAATCTTTACGGAATAAACGATACCCTGTCCGCCTTCACCAATCTTATTTACAATCTGTGCTGTTTTTCCCCCTTCAAGAGGAATGTTTGTTCCTTTCTTAAACTCCATTTTAGTAACCACCACCTTCCAGATTTAAGTTTTCAGCTGTTCTGTAAGTCCCCGTCTGTCCGCACCATGGACAGGTCAACGACATTTCTCTTTGATATAATCCTTTTTCACTTTTGAAACAGAAGGATTTTCCACAAGAACACTGTGCAAGATTCATACTTCCACAGTAAGGGCATCCAGGATAATTAGCATCAGGAATAAATGAACCTGATGTGATTTCCCTGTCATATCCCTCATGATGAGCTTTATCAAAATCAATCTTAAAAGCCCAGGTTCTTCGCCAGTCTGAACCGTATTTCTGGATCCTCATTCCAAATACATTTTCAGACTTTCTCATTTCATAAGGACAGCGTGCTAAGATTACTTTTGCCTGTACCTTATTTTCCGTTTCTTCTTTTCCAGGATATTTTTCTTCAATCATCTTTTATCCTTCTTTGTATGAATGGAAACATGACGCTTGCACTTAGTGCAGATATATCGTTCTTCCACCCAGTAGCGAATGAAAGGCTGGTCACTGGTATGTGATGAATGAAGCCCTCCCATTCCTCCGTATCTGTGATAACCTCCCCCACTTCCATAACGGTTTCGGTCATGGCCAACAGCTTTATCGGTAACAACTTCTTTTACAAAAGAAAGTGTTTTCCAGCCGCCGCATTTAGGGCATTTATTTCTTCTATACCAGAGCACTATTGTTGGTAAAAATGTGATGAAGAGAAATAAAACAACAAACAAAGTAATCAATCCTGCCATTGTCAGCTCCTATAATTCTTTAGGGAATGATTCCCTTAAAATGTTTCCATTTTTAAAATTTTTTTTTCAAAGTTCTTACTATTTTGTATTTATTGCAGTTGCAGCAACGTTCGTAATCATTTCTACAGATAATATTGGTGTTTCTATTGCAAATCTGATTAATCTGCTGACGTGGTTTTATGCCTGTCAGAAGACTGAGACAATCATCGCAATATGATTTTCCAGTCTTTGCGAGGAATGCCTGGATAACCGATAGATTTGTATCTCCTGGGAGGTTATGAATCTGTTCCTGTTCTAAAGGAGTTTCGTAATTTTCAATTCTGTACTGACCAACAAGATATCTGTAATAATCTTCGCTTGCCAGAATTATGAATTTGTCTTCTTTAAGATTGAATCTTGATGATAGATTTGCAATGCAAATCTCTGCCCATTTCTTCTGTTCACCAATAGTCTGATCTGAGAGGCATACATCATAAGGTTCAAGAACCTGATCAAGTTCTACAATATGATGCTTTGCTGAGAGTATTAGTATTTCATCTGGATTGTGAGAAAGTGCTTCGAAAAGACGTTTCTTGAAGCCTTCACTCTGGTAAAGTTCTTTTGCTTTTGCTGCATAATTCAGTTTTTCTTTGCAGCAGGATATTAAGTAAATTGTTCTCAATTACTGACTCCTTATATTTCGTTTACACTTATATATAGGAATCAGTAATATGATTATGTTTCCAAAATTCGAAACTTTTTCTTATTTTTTTAAATGTTTTTTCAAGTCTTCGGAAAAAACAAGAATTTTCTTGTATACGGCACCTTTAGTAATACCGTGTAATTGTCCGATAGTTTCATAAGTTAAAGGCAAAATATACCCAGCCTCGTCATAGAAATAACTGACGATTGCTATATTTATAAAATCAAACTTGGAGAAGAAATTTAAAGCTTCACCTTTATTTTCCATAAAGACAGCATAATCAGGCTTTTCCAGAATAGATAGTATCAATGCCGTAAGCCAGTCAGAAACGACTCCCTGATGAACAGTTTTTAATTCTTTCCATGCTGAGTCAAATTTAGTGAACAAATCCTGAAGTTTTTCTTTTGATTCAAAAGCTTCTTCTGGCGTAAGATCCTCCGAAGAAATAAAATCTGCAACAGTAGACTCTGACTCGTCACTTTCATTCTCTTTATCCAGAGAACTAACCTGTGAATATAGAAGCTCATTGAGTTTATCTATCGTAATATTCAATGCTTCAGCAACTTTCGATTTATTGTCCTGATAGATAGGCATTAACTTCTTTATTTTTTTCAGAAGTTTTATGTTATTGTAATTTAGGTTAGCATTATCTTTGCCTTTTGAGATTTCAATATCTTTATTAACTGCATTGTGGATACAAACAAAAAGATATTTATGAAACGAAGATTCCTCTTTATCTAAATTGAAATGCTTAATTGCATCATTTGTAGCAATAAGAACCGGTAGATAATCAAAATCGCCATTTGCAAGTGCACCCTTATATTTATAATCTGAGTTGATAACATCACAGATTACTTTCAGCATCTTCGACTTGTCCGTTTCATTACCTGATTCTATGTATTTTGAGAAATATTCATCTATATGGTTATATGCCAGTTGTAAATCCATTGATTATTCCTCAAATAATGCATCTAAAGCAGCAATTGCTCTTTCTCCTGAGGAACACTCAATGTTATTTGTAAAAGTCGAAAGCATATATAAAGGAGTAAGATCAAAAATACACTGAGAACCGTCAACGATTACACCATCTTTAAATTCAGTTTTAAGGTAGATTACATTACCGATAGTACAGTCAAAAAACTTCTCTCCAAACTGCATTGCATTCAAAATTAGGATTGGAAGTGTCTTTATGCCGAACGTAATATCAGCATAAAGTTCTGCACCTTCTGTAAAATTGTTTACGAGTTTTTTGTATAAGTCCTTGTATTTAGCTTTGTCATTAATAAATTCTGATGTGATAATTTCATACGAAATATTAGCACCTGCAGTATTGAAACTGTTCAGTTCATCAATAAAAAGTTGTGCATTTTTCTTTCCAGCCTGAGCACCAGCATTTGTTTCAAGAAGAACTACTTTTATATTGTCCCCTTTTTCGATTGAATTAGAGAGGACTGAATTTATGGCATAGTATGTTTCCCCAGGATATTCAGTTAATGAATCATTCTCTACTGGAAAATGTCTCTTTTCCATCTTATCAGCCATCATCAATGTTACAAATATTACCTTATCCATATATATTTACTCCTTAAGCAGCAAGCCAGTCATAATTTCTTCTTGTTCTGTAGAAATCATAATCCGGATCGTTATTGTATTTATTTCTAAGATTGTGTTTTTTTGTCCGTTTTACTGGTTCCTGTTCAAAACGTGTTTCCTGAAAAATCTGGTCCTGTATTTCACAGAGGCAGTCTCTCTGCTCCTGTACATTATAACATGAAAAATATGAGATTTCCTTATTATGATTCCAGAGAGTCTGGAAAGTTTCATAGTCCAATTCTGTAACAGAAAGAATGGCATCCTTATGATCATGTTTTACTCGTGGACAAGCTCTTGCTTTACTTGCAGCTTCTTTTCCATTTTCTGCTTTGAGGTAAATATTACCTTTATAGTATTTATTCTTTCCAACATGTCCAAATTTTACAGTTACTTCGTAGTATTTCATAATGTTTTCTCCTTGTTATATATATATGGAGTGGTTATATATTTTAAAAAGTTTCCAAAAATAAAAGAATTTTCCTAAAAATTTAAAAATTGCATTATATTATTAGGAAGAAAAGAGGTGTTTTATGTCTACTTGGCGTGATATTTGGAGATATGGAGTCATTGCGAATCGTATTTTTGCTGAAGATTCCCAAAAAGGCTTAAAGGCAATTCGTGAATTATCTAAAGTCTATGGAAAAGACGGAATGATCCATTATATCTATGCAGAGGCATTAGAAAATAAAAATTTACTAGAACCAGCCAGAGAAGAATATCAAATTGCAAAAGATTTATTTCCTGTTGCCCATTGGAAAGACGTTGCTCAAGATTCAATTAATCGAATAAACCAGTCTAAAACACCTGAGGAATATTTTGGATATAAATTTGAAATAAAAACTAATAAAAAAGGTGAACAAGAATATTTTATTGAAACTAAGTTTAAAAAACTTCTATGGTATGGATTTCAGAAAGTTTACAGCTTTACATACTTAAATGATTTTGCAAGATATATTAGTCTATCGGCTCTTTCAAGAGGTTCATCAGAGTGGCCTCTCTCGTTAGTTGATTTTAGGACTGTTTTGGAACTAGAAATAAAACTATGTTTTCCAGAGATAATCGAAGAGTTTAATGATACCAATAGGTATTCCCTATTTAAAACAATAGAAAAATTGAATGAGAAGAATTTAATCGATAATTCCATTCGAAAATCTTTTGATAATATTCGAATGGCTGGAAACATCGCTACGCATACACCAGCTAGTCTTTCAGATGATTACAAAAAAATAAATGTTGCACAGTTTATAAAAGTTCTTGAATTTTTCAACGAGTTTTCAAAAAAACACGATGTTACACTACATGATATTAATGACTACCCTTTATGTCAGTTAACTTTAGCACAGTTAAAGAAAAAGATTAAAGAAGAACGAAGAGATCAGTCCTAAAATAGGATAGTAGTGTTTATAGACTGTCTATAAACTTCAAATCTGTCTACAAAAAAACAACTCTATCGGCAAAATATATTCATAATTCTTATGGAATATACGGTTATAAATTGCCGATAGAGTTTTAGTTAATGTTTACGCCAGTTGTCCTGGAAGTTTGAGCTTTTCCTTAGCAGGAAATTGTGCGTCAAAAGCTTCGAAATCTTCAGGATTTTCTTCAGCAACAAAGTATGGTTTTGGTGTGGCATAAACGCCGGTAATTCCATCAAGATAGCCGGGTTTCAGTTCCTTGCACAGGAAGAAATCTGCTTCCATTCCTTCAGGTAATCCGTGGTATTTAATGCCGAATTTTGAAGCAAAATCGAATCCACTTTTGCCGTAGAAATCAATGTTTCCTTCAAAACAAACTGCTCCATATCCTAAAGCCTTGGCTTTCTCCAGAGAGTAATCCAGGAGGATTTTACCATAGCCTTTTCTCTTGTATTCATTTGCAATACAGATTGGACCCATGGTAAGGATTGGAAATGCAGTTCCGTCATCCTTTGTGATCTGAGCTCTTACAAATACGTTCTGCCCGATGATTTTACCGTCTGCTTCCATGACAAATGCAAGCTCAGGAATAAAATCAGGATTTGAACGTAAATGATGCAGAACGTAATGTT
>JAKSTJ010000067.1 GCA_024402635.1 Treponema sp.
TATGACATTTATTTTTGTTGCCCTTGGTGGTGCTTTAGGCGCTGTTTGTCGTTATGCACTTAGTCTGGTTATTATAAAATCTGATTTTCCATTTATGACTTTTGCGGCTAATCTTATTGGTGCATTTTTAATTGGACTTATTGCCGGTTTTGCAAAGAAAAATCCTTCTGTTTCCAAAAACTTTATTCTTTTTCTTAAAACAGGATTTTGCGGCGGTTTTACAACTTTTTCAACTTTTTCTCTGGAAACCTGGAATCTTTTAGAGGCTCATAATTATCCTATAGCAGCTCTTTATGCTGGAACAAGTTTTATTTTGTGTATTGCAGGAGTTGCTCTTGGACTTTTTGTAAGTTCTGCAATCAATAGATAAGCTTAAATAACATTCTTATTCAAATATTCCACGAAGCATTTTCCTTCATCAATCACAAATTTTGAAATTGCTCCGGCTTTACCAAAATAATAATCATTTCTAATGTCATCCAAAGTTTTGCCTGTAATTACTAAATGCAAAAACAGCAAAGCTCCACCGTGAGATACCAGAATAAAATCATTTTCATCACTTTCCAAAATTGAATTGTAAAAACTTTTCATTCTGGCCCAAAGTTCTGTATCATTTTCTGCATGAGGAAAAGAACGATGATTTGGATCATAAATTTCAGGCTTTGGAGAAATAAGTTTATCATATTCATCATAAGGAATACCGTTTCCTTCGCCTAAATCAATTTCTCTTAAACGTTCAGTTGTTTCAATTTTCAACGGCACTAATTTACAAATTTCCTGTGCTGTCTGAAAAGTTCTTGGTAAATCAGAAGAAAACATCTTAAAATCATCCAGACTCTCATTTTCAGAAAGCCATTTTCCAACCTTAAATGCCTGATCCTTTCCTAAAGCTGTAAGATTCCAGTAAGAAACTCCACCAGAAAAATTTTTTACATGATGTTCTGATTCTGTATGCCGAACAGTAATAATTGTTTTTTTCAAGATAAACCCCCATTTATCACAAAAAATAAATTAATTTAATAGATATAACTTAACATTTTTTTGATTGTAAAACTTAAAACTTATACAAAATTTTCCTTATTTTACATTAAAATATTAAAAAAATGTTATTTTCTTCTTGTAAAAGTATTATTTTTGAAGTTAAATATATAATTATGAGTACATTAAAAGATAACGAAATTCCAATTTTCTTTGCAACAGATGATAACTATGCTCCATTTTTGACAGTATGTTTAAAATCAATGCTTGCAAATGCGTCAAAAGATTATTTTTATAAGATTTATGTTCTTACAACTAATCTTGATCCAAAACTTCAGGGAAGAATTAAACAATCTTTAACTCCTAATTCAACAATTGAATTTATTTCTTTGAAAAATGAATTGGATAAAATCCAGGATTTATTCCATCTTAGAGATTATTATTCAAAAGAAACATATTACAGATTCTTTGTTCCTGATTTGTTCCCTGATTATGACAAAGTATTGTACATCGACTGTGATACAATTATCCTTGGTGATGTTGCACAACTTTATAACACAGACGTTAAAGACTACTTTGTAGCAGCTGTTGAAGAAGAAGTTATGCAGACATTTGATGTTTTTGGTACATATGTTGAAAAATTCCTTGGTGTTCCAAGAAAACAGTACTTCAACGCAGGTATGTTACTTATTAACAACAAACGTTTCTTAAAATTCAAGATTGCTGAAAAATTCGTTGAACTTTCTAAACAGTATACATTCCGTGTTACACAGGATGAAGACTACTTGAACGTTCTTTGTAAAAACAGAGTTAAATGGCTTGATTTAGGATGGAACAAAACATCTTACAAAAATCCAGAATTCGATGATAAGGATCTTAAACTTATTCACTATAAAATCAACTGGAAGCCATGGCACTATGCTAATACTCTTTATGAAGAATATTTCTGGGAATATGCAAAACAGACTGACTTCTATGAAGAAATCTTAGCAATGCGCGATTCTTACACTCAGGAATTAAAAGACAGAGACCAGATGCAGTACGAAAGACTTGTAAAAATGGCTGAAGAAGATACTGCTAATCCAGACAATTACTGGAATACAGTTTCTAAATTCGAAGAATCTAAGGCTAAAGGTTTAGTTCGTATTAATTACCTTAATCTCTTAAAGAGACTTATTGGTATTAAAGGTAGAGAATAGTTTAATTCTTTGATTATGAAAAAGTTCGGTGTAACAACCGAACTTTTTTTTATAAAGGAAGATAAAATGAATCATATTTATATTACAAGACATGGACTTACAGACTGGAACCTGGTTCCAAAAGTTCAGGGAACTACTGATATTCCATTAAATGAAGGTGGAATTAAACAGGCTTATGCTCTTGCCGAAAAAATTAAAAATGAAAAAATTCAATTTGACAAAATTTTATATTCTCCTTTAAAAAGAGCTGCAGAAACTGCAAAAATCATTGCCGAAACAAACGGTTTTTCTCTTGAAGAAGAACCTCGACTTATTGAACAGAATTTTGGGAAATGGGAAGGCTGGCAGTGTATAAATGGGGACAAATCTTTTCATATTGCCAAACAGAATTTTTTTGATAATTATGACAATGGTGAAAGTATGGCAAAACTTTCTCAAAGAATTTACAATTTACTTGATGAATTAAAAGCTGTTCCCGAAAACAAAAATTATCTTCTTGTAACTCATGGCGGAATTGCTCGAATGATTCATTCTTATTTTTATGATATGACTAATGAAGAATATTCAAGTTTTCAATTAGAAAATTGTGAATTTCGAAAATATGTTTTTTAAAAGGAGCAAAAACTAATGATTTACAGAGAATTCAACAATTTAAAAATTTCCCAATTAGCTTTTGGAACAATGCGTTTACCAGTAATAAATGGTGATGCAGAAAACATTGATCAGAATGCCGTAGAAAAAATGGTAAAACTTGCATTTGATGGTGGAGTAAATTATTTTGATACTGCCTGGGGATATCATAACGGAAAATCAGAAGTAGCAATTGGAAAAGCATTAAAAAATTACGACCGTAATTCATATTTTGTGGCAGATAAATTTCCAGGTTATGATTTAAGCAATATGCCTAAAGTAAAAGAAATTTTTGCTCAGCAATTAGAACGAACAGGCTTAGACTATTTTGATTTCTATCATATTCATAACGTTCACGAATTAAATATTAATCAATATCTTGATCCTAAATACGGTATTTATGACTTTCTTTCTAAAATGAAGGCTGAAGGAAAAATTAAACATTTAGGTTTTTCAACTCATGCAAATTACGAAACCTTTATGCGATTCTTAGAAAAATACGGTGATACAATGGAATTCTGTCAGATTCAGCTTAACTATCTGGACTATGATTTCCAGGAAGCAAAATTAAAAGTAGAAGAATTAAATCGTCGCGGAATTCCAATTATGGTTATGGAACCTTTACGTGGTGGTAGACTTTCTAATCTTTCTGAAACAGAACTGGCTGAAGTAAAAGAAATCAGATCAGAAGCAACAGGAACAGAAATGGCTTTCCGCTGGCTCCAGTCAATTCCAGGAATTTTAACAATTCTTTCGGGAATGTCTAGTCCAGATCAGATGGCAGAAAATATTGCCACTTTCCAAAGCGACAAACCTTTATCTTCAGAAGAACTTAAAGCTGTAGAAAAACTGGCATCATCAATGGTAAATCCTAAAATTCAACCATGTACAAGCTGTCGTTATTGTACAAGTCATTGTCCAAAACAAATTGATATTCCACTTATGATTTCTTTATACAATGAAGCAATGGTTACTGGAGCAGACTGGCGTCAGGGAATGGCTTTAGGTGCAATTGATAAAGATTTCTGGCCTCAAAATTGTGTTGGTTGTGGAGCTTGTCAAAAAGTTTGTCCTCAGAGTATAAAAATTCCTGAAGTTATGAAAGGTTTAGTTAGTCTTCTATAAACTAAAACAAACGGACAGAAAATTTTTCTAAAACCATTTCGGGATAATAAGAAAGTTTTGCTTTTCTAAGTCCTTCAATACCTAAATCTTCTTCCCGATTAAGGTATTTTGTTGAAATGGTTTTTGAAAATTCTTTATTAATGATTGAATAACCACCAGCCTTCGCAAAAGGTTCAATACATTTTTCAAAATGAATATCTGTAATTTGTGAACTAAGAAGGCTGGCAATACAAAAAGCAACCGGTTTATTTTCAGCATAAATCAAACCGCCAGACATTTTACAAATAGATTCCAATTTTTGAAAATTATCAAAGGCTTTTTTAATAATTTCCTTTTCCATAAGCAAATCTTTATCTAATGAACCATTAAGCCATTCTTCTTCAACTTCCAATGCTTTTTCAATATTACTGGAATTTAAAAGTTCAAATCTGTAATCCGGATAATTTTTTATAAACTGATTAATATGATTTCTTTTTTTTGAATATTTCGAACCGGGTAGTAATGCCAGATCTTCTGTAAGATAAATATAATCACTTAATTCAGGATTTTCAGTAATTTCAACATCAGGATTTATTTGCAAAAGTAAATCTTTTTCCTGCAAAGTAATATTTCGTAATATTAATGGTTCATTTGCTGATTTTGACTCATTTTCAAGAAAAGAAAGGGCTTTTTTTAAATTATCATTATTTCCTTCAATATTGTGAGGAAAGCTGAAGTATAATTTTCCATCAAAAAAATATTTTTCAAAAATCCAGCCATCATTAATAGAAATTTGAGAATTATATTTTAAATTATATAAAAAAGAATTTACAGCACTGTAGTTATTTCCAAGAAGTGAATTGCCGTCTGCAGATTTTTGCAAAATTGCTAAATCATCTAAAGTTGGATTATGCCAATTCATTAAAAAGTCCTTATAAAATTATATAAAATTTCCTGTAATTATTAAATCAGAATAACCAATTTGATTGAATTCCTTTTTTGTATACATATAATTAAATTTATGAAATTATTCGACATTTTTATTTTTTCTGTAAATGCCATAATGCCTTTAATTCTGATTATTCTTCTTGGCTACTTTCTTAAGCAAAAAGGTTTTTTGACAAAAGAATTTCTTAAAATCGGAAATAAACTGGTTTTTAGAGTTTGTCTTCCAACCATGTTGTTTTGTAATATTGCTGAATTAAATGATATAAAACAAATTCCATGGAATGCAGTTATTTATGTTTTAGGAATAATAATTATTCTAGTAATTATTGGATATATAATTGCCCGTTTTACTCCAGATGTAAATCAAAAAGGAGTAATGATGCAATGTATTTTCCGCTCAAATTTTGCATTAATTGGTGTTCCTCTTGCTGAACTTTTATGCGGTAATGCAGGAGTTTCAGCTGCGGCAATTCTTTCTGCATTTACAATTCCAATTTACAATATTCTTGCAGTTTTAGTTTTAACTGGATTTAAAGGTGAAAAATCTGCTGCTTCCATAAAAAATCAGATTAAGGGAATTTTACATAATCCTTTGATTATTGGTGTTGTTCTGGGAATAATTGTTTTAATTCTAAAAATGACTTTAGCTCCAAAAATCCCACAGTCAATTTTTGAAGATTTCCGATTTATTAAAACAACCTTAACTTATATATCAAGATCAGCAACTCCTCTTTCATTGTTAATTCTTGGAGGACAATTTGAATTTGATAAAATAAAAGGGTATAGAATACAAATTATAACTGCTACAATCGGCAGAACATTAATTGCACCACTAATAGGAATTGGTATTGCAATAGTTCTTACAAAAACCGGGATTTTAATATTTGAACCAGCTATTTTTGCCGCATTAATTTCTTTATTTGCCACTCCTGTTGCAGTAGCATCGGCAATTATGGCAGAAGAAATGAACAATGATGGACAATTGGCTGCTCAGCTTGTAGTTTGGACTTCGTTAATTTCAGTTCTTACCCTTTTTGGATTTATCTTTTTCGCAAGATTTTTTGGAGTTTTATAATTTTTAACCAGTTACAAATGTTTATAATTATTAACTTCATCCCAATTAACGCCAAATCCTGCACCGTGAGAACAGAAAACACTACCTGCAGGATTTTCTAAGTCTGCATTTGGATTATAATTTCTTTCTTCAATTACTTCTTTTTCGTTATGACACAAATCATAACCATCCATTGCAAGACTTAACGTTCCTTGTCCTTTTGTATAAGCTCTGACTTCGTTTATATAATTTTTCATTGTTGCTACTGGAACTCTTCCATGCAATGTTGCAAATCCACCTTTATTTTCATCCAGAATACAGGTTCCATGCATCTTTTCTAAATCAGACATTACTCTTCCTGTACTAACCTCTGGTACAACAATTTCATAATTATAATAAGGCTCCAGAAGAATTGATTTTGCATACATTAATCCGTGACGAATTGCTCTATATGTAGACTGTCGAAAATCACCACCTTCTGTATGTTTTAAATGAGCACGTCCAGCAACAACTTTTAACTCCATATCAGTAATAGGACTTCCTGTTAATACTCCAATATGCTGCTTTTCTTTAAGATGAGTTAAAATCAATCTTTGCCAGTTTGTATCAAGAACATCCACACTTAATTTTGAAACATATTTTAATCCGCTTCCTCTTGGCAATGGAGACATTTGAATATGAACTTCTGCATAGTGACGTAAAGGTTCATAATGACCAACTCCAACTACAGGCGCTTCAATTGTTTCTTTATAGGCAATTTTTCCTTCTCCAAATTCAATTGAAATATTATATCTGTCCATTAAAAGCTGCTTGATAACTTCTGTCTGAACTTCACCCATTAATCTTAAAAAAATCTCACTGTTTGCTTCCGAATATTCAACTTTAATTTCCGGTAATTCTTCTTCCATTTCTCTTAAAATATGCAGCATTTTAGGTGTATCAATTTCTGCTGGTGGAATTACAGAATAAATCAAAGCTGGTTCCATTTTATAATTTGAATTGGAAACTGCTTGCCCATATACCATTCCAGCATAAGAATTTTTTAAGCCCGTAACAGTACAAACTTCACCAGAAAATACTTCTTTTACAGATTCAAATTTTTCTCCAGAATAAATGCGGATTTCGTTGGCTTTTTCTTCCCCTAAAAGATCTTTTGCCTTTAAACTACCACCCGTTACTTTTAAATGAGTCAAACGATTGTTCTGTTTATCCTTTGAAATTTTATAAACAATGCAGCCAAATTTTTCGGAATAATCTGGAGTTTTAAAATAATTGTTTAGAATATCTAAAAGATGTTTTACTCCCTGCATTTTCAAAGCTGAACCAAACACGCAGGGAAAAATCTTTCTATTTTTAATTACTTCAATTATTTCAGAATCATCTATTTTCTGTCCGTTAAGAAATTTTTCCATCAAAAAGTCATCACTACCGGCAACTTCTTCATAAAAACTTTCCGAATTTAAATTTTCTGAGTCAAAATCTATTACATTTTCTGAAAAACCAGCTTTTAATTTTCTAAGAAGATTTTCTTTACTGGTATCAGGCATATCCATTTTATTTACAAAAATAACCACCGGAATCTTATACTGATTCAATAAAGACCACAAAGTTTTTGTATGAGATTGAATTCCATCGGAAGCATTTATTAATAAAATTGCTGCATCTAAAACTGAAAGAGTTCTTTCCATTTCAGCACTAAAATCCACATGTCCTGGAGTATCAATTAAGGTAATTTTTTCATTTAAAATTGCCTGTTTAGAAAAAATTGTAATTCCTCTTTCCCGTTCAATTGAATTGTTATCTAAAAAGGCATTTTTTGTATCAACTCTTCCTAAATTTCTGATTGCTCCACATTCATAAAGCAATGCTTCTGATAAAGTTGTTTTTCCTGCATCAACATGAGCAAGAATTCCTGTAATTATTTTTGCCATATTCTAATTATATTATATAAATTACGTTTTTTATTAATCGTAATTATCATAAACTGACATTTTTTTTCGTTCAATTCTTTTTCCCGAATTCCCGTTTTTCTTTTTAGATTTTCCACTTTCCGAAACATCTCTTGAAGTAAAAATAGTCATGGATTTTTCTGATTTCTGTCTTCTTTGTTTTGATTCCAAACTTAATTCACATAACTGAGTTTCTTTTTTTATTAAAATTTCATTTACAGAATTAATATGCAGAGAATAAAACTTTTCTTCCTGATTCAAACAATCACAAACAATTAAAATATCAGAAAGACTTAATCCTGCATTCCGTTTTCCTTCAAACTTAAGATTTTCTCTGATTTTTTTTGCAAGAATAAATTCCGTAAAACTTGCTTTTTCACTTAATTGAATAAAAGCTTTATATATTTCTTTTTGAATTGGTGTCAAATTTCCTACTTCAGCCATTTTATTTCCTCAATAATTCAATTATATTATTACACAGATGATTATTCAAATAGACGATTTTAAACAATCAGGTGCAGAAGTTTTTGCCAATTTAACAGAACGGGAATTAAGAAACTCTTACGAAAAACAAGGTGGTATTTTTATTGCAGAAAGTCCAAAAGTAATTGAACGGGCTTTAGATGCTGGTTATGAACCAATTTCTTTCTTAATGGAAGAAAAACATATTACTGGTGATGCCGCAAAAATTATTCAACGTTGCCCAGAAATTCCTGTTTATACTGCAACCTCTCAACTTCTTCAAACTCTTACAGGATTTAAACTTACAAGAGGCGTTTTCTGTGCTTTTAAAAGAAAAAATTCTCCTTTCTTTGAAGAAATCTGTAAAAATGCTCATAGAATTGCTGTTTTAGAAAATATTGCCGATTCTACAAATTTAGGTGCAATTTTCAGATCTGCAGCTGCTCTGGGAATTGATGCAGTTTTACTTACACCAGAATGTGCAGACCCATTAAACAGACGTTGCCTTAGAGTAAGCATGGGAAATGTTTTTATGGTAAATTGGGCAAGAATCGGCAGTTCTCCAGATGATTGGCCAAAAAAAGGAATGAAAGCCTTAAATGATTTAGGATTCAAAACTCTTTCAATGGCTCTGAGAAATAATTCTGTAAATATTGATGATCCGATTTTATACAACGAAGATAAACTGGCAATTCTTTTAGGAACCGAAGGAGAAGGGCTTTTATCAGAAACCATTTCTCTTAGCAATTACGTAGCAAAAATACCTATGAAAGAGGGAGTTGATTCTTTAAACGTTGCAGCAGCCGGAGCAATTATTTTCTGGGAACTGAGAAAAAGATAATTTATATTTCTCTGACTAATTCTGTTCCTTCCAAAAGTTCACCTAAAAACTCACAATATGGTGTTTTAATGCCATGAATTTTTCCAAGCTTACAGATTGTACCGCAAAAATATGGATTTTCTGTTTTACGCTGAGCCTCGGTATCCTGAAGCATTGAACATTTCCCATGAGGATCGTAAGTAAGATTCTTTTTAATATCATCTTCCAGCATTTCTCTTGTTAATGCAATTCCTTCTGCATTTGCCACTTCAATTACTTCATAACCAACTTTTCTGGCACAATCCTGCATTACATCAAATTTAAATCCGCCATAAGTTGAACGGGTAATTGCTCCAAGTGAATTAAAAACTGTATTTATAAGAAATTTTTTCCACATTGCCAGTTCAATATTTTCAGGAGTTTCATATTTAATTTTTGCTTCATCAAAAAGCTGCTGAATTGCTTTTATTCTTAAAGAAACTTCGTTGTTTTTTTCACCAAAAACAATTTTTCCTTTTCCCATGCAGGTAATATTTCCACTTAAATTAATTGACTGTAAATCAATTATAAAACCATATAAAGTTTTAGCTGCACCATACAATTTTTCAATTTCTCTTTCTGATTGAATACCATTTAAAAGAGATAAAACTGCCGTTTCAGAACCAATTCCATTTTTGATTGAAGAAAGTGCTTCTTCTATTTGAAGATTTTTTGTAGCAATAATTACTAAATCTACAGGTTTTAATTCTTCCGGTGTGACATAATTAAAATTCTGTCTTACATTATTTATAAAAATGCCATTTTTCTCATAACGTTGCTTTCTTGTTTCATCAACAACACAAAAAAGCTTTTCACCTAAAACAGAATTTAACTGTTCTCCAACTACAGCTCCAACTGCACCTAAACCAATAATTGCTACGGAATTAATTCTATTCATGATTTTTTATTTTAACATAGTTAAACCCAAATTAAATCCATTTTTATAATAAAAATAAGAATTCTCTTATGTTTTTCTTATTGTATTTTCATTTAAAGCTGTCTCATATCTTCTATAATTCAATTAATAATAGAAAACCGGAGGGTAATATGAAAAAAGTATTCTTATTTTTATTTGTAGCATTAACATCTGTTTTTTTCAGCAGCTGTATTATTTTAGGAGGATCTTATGACCGTCCTGAAACATACGAAAACTATGGTGTAGTTCAGATTGTAAAATCATCTTCAGATATTCAGAATAACCTGGATTCTTATATTGAATCAGTTGAATATTATGACAATTACGAAGATGAATGGATTCAAGTATATAAATATTCAAACTCAAATACAAAATGCAAATTCTATATTCCTGTAGGAAGAAGAAATTCTGTCAGATGTAGAATTATTTATCCAAAATACGACAGATACGGAAGAGATTATTATGCTGATCTTTTAATTGAATCATTAAATATCAGAAAATACGACAATATTTATTTGTCTTATGATTATTATGATTCTCCAATTTATAGAGATGGTATTGATTATTCCGGCTATTTATATGAAATAGATAACTACTAAAAACTGGTAATCTGAGAGAGTAAAAAAAAACTCGTTTCTTTAATAGAAACGAGTTTTTTTTTATCTACCTAACAATAGAATCCTGAACCAAGTTCAGAATAACTATATTACGCAAAAGGATTTTGTCGCAGGCTTTCGCCTGCTTACCTAGTTTTGCATTCACAAAACTAGCACGAAAACTCATTCGCTTAAGCGAATGGGTTTTTGCGTTCGCTGCGCTCACTACCGAGTTTGCAAGCAAACTCGCTTCGAATCCTTTAGCTTACGCAAAAGGATTCTCAGTTGGATATCTTACTCCAGCTGGCTGGTTGTATCCAATTTCTTCTACTGGTACGCCAACATATTTGAATACTTCGTAAAGTGCTTTACCCCAGTGTCCGAATGCAACTGCACCGT
>JAKSTJ010000068.1 GCA_024402635.1 Treponema sp.
CTCCCTGTACAGTTCGCAATATCAATTTCTTCTAGTTCAATCTGTAAAAAAATACTCACCAATGTTGCGGGACGCAGAAAAACAAATGTAAGGAGGACCCATCAACGTAGCCGCTTCTAGCCGGCGGAGTGTACGATGGGAGATACCTTGCATTTTTTTCGTCGCTGGGACCCGCTTAGATAATCTGTATTTTTTTACTTCTCGCTCTCCAGACAGTTCGCAATATCAATTTCTCTTTGTTCAATCTGTAAAAAAATACTTCACCAATGTTGCGGGACGCAGAAAACAAAATGTAAGGAGGACCCATCAACGTAGCCGCTTCTAGCCGGCGGAGTGAACGATGGGAGATACCTTGCATTTTTTTTCGTCGCTGGGACCCGCCTAAATGATTTGTATTTTTTTACTTCTCGCCACCCGAAATTGATAATTGCGAAAAAAAATACTTAAATCTTTTTTTTTCCGTCCGATAATCACTTTATGAAGTCATCTAATAAATCTAGCATAATTACCGGAGCAGTTCTGTTAGGACTCTCTGCATTATTTACTATCAGTTTAATTCTCCAGCTTCTGGATTTTGGGGCAGGGGGACCAGGACACAATAATATTTTCTACTCGGCAGGACACGTTTTATACTCTGTATACGGTTTCTGCAGCGTCCTTATTCCTTTATTCCTTTTTATTTCCGGACTTTCTTGTTTTGCTTCAAAATGGACAAGCCAGAAAACATTATTCCTCATTACCGCATTAATTCCTTTTTTCACAGCAGTTGTTACAGAAAAAATCTGCCGTGCAATTTTGGATATTGATTCAAGTTCAACTGCTTTTGTAAAAGTTGGTATTGCTGTAATCACAGGTTTAATGCTTCTTATCATCGAAATAATTGGCGTTCAGTATATTGCAGAAAAAGTAAATCAGAAACTCTTCCATTCTGGAAAACGTGCTTCAAAAACAATTACTACAACAGAAACAGAAGAAACTGTTACCGAAAAAGAAGAACCTGAAACTTCAACAGCTCCAGTTACTCCTGTAATTCCTGTATTAAATAAAAAAGCAGCTAAAGACTTCTCTGTTAAATTTATTGATAATACAGCAACTGAAGAGCCAGCAGAATCTTCTGACGTTACAGATGAATTTGTTGAACCTAAAAAACATAAATTCAGCTTAAAAGAAAAATTTGCTAAAAAACCAGAACCAAGCTTTACTCCAGCAAAAATCAAAAAAGATTCTATTTTTGACAAAATCAAGGTTTCGATTGCAAATAAGAAAAAAGCCAAGGAAGATACAAAATCAGCGGCAGAAGAAGCTGATGAAATAATCTCAAAAATCCCAGTTGTACCTGCCAGTGCACAGACAGTTGTAAAAGAAGATTCTACCTACATCAACTTAAATATGGACGATATTCCTGAAAATGAAATGCCATCACAGGAAGATTTAGACATAATTACAGCAAAACAACAGTTAGAATCAGCAACTTATCAGGAACCTGAAAAAGAAGTTCAAAAAGAAACTGAAGAAGAAGATATTATTCATTCAAATCCTGCTTCAATCATTACACAGGAAGAATATGCTGCATTAATTAATCCAGAACCAGCAGAAGAACCTGTTGATGAAATTGAATGGAATAATGTTCCACCTGCACCAGCAGAACTTCCTCCTGAATATACAGAAGAAATTGATGAAAATGATCCAGCTTTAGAATTTCCACCAAAAGATCCTGAACCTGTAAAATCAATTTTTGGAAATACAAGTAAACCTTCTCCATATCCAACAAACATCAATCTTTATGATGAATCAGAGAAGAAAGAAACTCCAGCTGTAAAACCATTAACTCCTCATTACACAGTAGAAAATTATTCTTCATCAATCAATTTTGAAGAAGATACACTTGCCTCAGCAGAAGCAAAAGCAAGAGCAGATCAGGAAAATGCAATTTCTCCAGATTTTTATGATGTAGATTTAAATGATGAAAATCTTGAAGAAGAATTGGAACGCAAACAGTCTGAAGAAAATTCAGAAAATGATGATTTTGATTCTTTCATTCAGCCTGATTTTGAAGAAGAAACTGAAGAAGATCTTGAGCTTGAAGAAGATGAAGAAGAAATTCCAACAGTTTCAGCAATTACAGAAGTTGCAGAAAATCCAAATGCCAAAGGTGGAGCAACAAATCTTACAGCAGACAGCCTTACAGATTTCTTTAATGCTCAGCAGATTGAAAATACACCTAAAACTCAGACAATTCAGGCAAATCCTGTTCCTGAAACAAACCGTGCAGTAAAAAAAGGTCCTTATGTTATTCCTTCAGATTTACTCACAGCTTACGAAGGAAATCAGTACTGGATTATTGATGATAAAACAAAACAGGCAGCATTAAATCTTAAACAGACTCTTTCAGAATTCAATATTGATGCAGAAATCATTGGAATTAAAAAAGGTCCGGTTGTAACAATGTTTGAACTTTTACCAGCACCAGGCGTAAAACTCAGTAAAATTGTTACACTTCAGGATAATATTGCACTAAGCCTTGCAGCATCTTCAGTTCGTATTGTTGCCCCAATTCCAGGAAAACAGGCAGTTGGTATTGAAGTTCCAAATAAAGAACGATCAATTGTCGGATTCCGTGAAATTATTGAAATGCAGTTGCCAGAATATGAAAAAATGGCAGTTCCAGTAGTATTAGGAAAAGATATTTTAGGAAAAGCTCAGCTTATTGACCTTGTAAAAACTCCTCATATGCTTATTGCCGGAGCAACTGGTTCAGGTAAATCAGTTTGTGTAAACTCTTTAATTCTTTCTATATTATTCAAACGTTCTTATAAAGATGTAAAACTTATTCTTGTAGATCCAAAAGTTGTTGAACTTAAACTTTACAATAATATTCCACATCTTCTTACACCAGTAATTACTGAACCTAAAAAAGCAATTCAGGCACTTCAGTACTGTTTGTGTGAAATGGAAAGACGTTATGCACTTTTAGATGGAATGGGTGTTCGTGATATTTCAAACTATAATCAGAAAATCCGTGAACAGAAAATTGCAACTGAAAAACTTCCATATATAGTAGTTATTATTGATGAATTTGCAGATTTAATGGCAACTTCCGGAAAAGAACTTGAATCAATTGTAGCAAGACTTACAGCAATGAGCCGTGCGGTTGGTATTCACCTTGTACTTGCAACCCAGCGTCCTTCTGTAAACGTAATTACAGGTTTAATTAAAGCAAACATTCCAACTCGTATTGCTTTCATGGTTGCTTCAAGAACAGATTCCAACATTATTATTGATAGCGTTGGTGCAGAAAAACTTCTTGGCCGTGGTGATATGCTTTATGCTTCTGCAGTAGATCCATATCCAGTTCGTATTCAGGGAACTTTCGTTAGTGACCAGGAAGTTGAAGATGTAGTAAATGCTGTTAAAGAATACGGAGAACCAGATTACATTGATGACGAAATTTTCGTAGAAGATGATGATGACACAATCGGTTCAGATTTATTTGGAAATCCAATGAGCGATGAAGACCCACTTTATGACCAAGCTTTGGAAATTGTTGTTCAGGCCGGTAAAGCATCTGCATCTTATATCCAGCGCCGTCTTAAAATTGGTTACAACCGAGCTGCACGTTTGGTAGAAGAAATGGAAGAACGAGGAATTGTAGGACCAGCAAATGGTTCCAAACCTCGCGAAATTATTCATATTCCATAATCTTTAGGGAGAGGAACCCCTCTACTTCGAAGCGGGGGTTTCTCTCCCTAAAACCCGTGTCATTCTGAACTTGTTTCAGAATCTCACAACCACCACGTCATTCTGAACTCGTTTCAGAATCTCACAATCACCATACATTGTTTCTGTACGGCGAAATGCCCTGTTATTTTCCATGATTCATAGATGCTGAAATTAATTCAGCATGACATTTTGATGACGAAAGACTATTTACCCATGAGACAATGAGTGTAAATCACTTATAGAAGTTTTCGTCAATAACATCCTTCATATTTTAAAACCAATGATTAATGTTGTCAAATAACAGCTTTTTTATTGTAAAATTGCAACTTCATTTTTTTTTAATAATATCCCCTTTATCCCTGCAAATTTTCCAGTATAATATCCCTATGAACACAAAAATCATCATTCTTTTTATTCTAAGTCTAATTGCAGGAATCGCATTTTTTGCTATCGGCTTCTACTTTTTATCTCAAAAGTTCCTTTCAAAATTAAACGAAAGTTTTTCTGATAAATCTCCAGAATCTCAGGCAAAAAATCTTTTTCGAAGCAAAGGTTGTGGTTATACAACTTTAACTCTTGGTGCCATTACAATTGTCTGGGGAATTTTTATTTTTATGTTTCCCCTTTTAGCTCCAGCCCTTGCCTTAATCTACATGATTTTATTGATTGCCGCTTTTGGAGTAATAATGCTGGTATTCAAATAATTGAAATTATCTATATAAACGTTTATAATAATTCATTGAAATTTCATGTTGTGCCAAATATCCAATCACAACAACCTCGAGGAAAAAAATGCCAAAAATTGAATGTAACGAAAAACTCTTTTTTGAAGCAATCGGAAAAAAATACACTTACGATGCATTGGAAGATGTTCTCCCATGTGCAAAAGCTGAACTTGATGAAAAACCTGATATGTCTCAGCCAGAAAATGAACGTGTTGTTAAAATTGAATTAAATGATACAAACCGCCCAGACTTGTGGTCTACAAATGGTGTTGCACGCCAGATTAAACTTCATGAAGGTGGAAAAACTGTTGATTACATGAAGCTTATGTCTAACTTCGGTAACAACGATTATGAAGGTCGCGTAGTAAATGTTGATCCTTCTATTAAAGATGTTCGTCCTTACATGGTTGCCTTTATGATTACTGGTAAACCTATTGATGATCCAATGCTTAAAGACATTATCCAGACTCAGGAAAAACTTGCATGGAACTTTGGACGCAAACGTAAATCAATTTCTATGGGTGTTTACCGTGTTGATCAGGTTAAATTCCCTGTTTCTTATAAAGGTGTTGATCCTGATAAAACTTCATTTGTTCCTCTTCAGTGCACAGAACCAATGACTTGCCGTCAGATTCTTACTGATCATCCAAAAGGTAAAGATTTTGGCTGGATTCTTCAGGATGCAGAAAAATTCCCTCTTCTTATTGATGCTAAAGATGAAGTTCTTTCAATGGCACCAATTATCAATTCTGCTACACTTGGTGCAGTTCAGGTTGGCGATTGTGACTTAATGGTTGAACTTACTGGCGATATTATGGAAAACTTAATGCTTTCTGCTAATATCGTTGCATGTGACTTTGCTGATCAGGGATATACAATCAAACCTATTTTAGTAAAACATCCTTATGAAACTGGACTTGGAAAAGATATTCTTGCTCCTTTCTACTTCCAGCCATCTACAAAAACAACTTTAAAAGCTGTAAATAAACTTCTTGGTTCTGATTTTGATATGAAAACTGTAGAAGATGCCCTTGTTCGCATGGGTAACACAGTTGAAATCAAAGGTGAAGAAATCACTCTTAAACCAGCACCATACAGAAACGACTTCCTCCACGAAGTTGATATTATTGAAGATGTTATGATTGGTTGTAATGTTTCTGCATTTGAACCTCGTACACCTCAGGATTTTACTGTTGGTCGTCTTCTTCCAATTACAGACTTTAGCCGTAAAGCAAAAACTTTAATGGTTGGTCTTGGATATCAGGAAATGATTTTTAACTACGTTGGTTCTAAAAAAGACTACGTAGAAAATATGCTGATTGATGGTTCTAAAGTTATTGAAATTGCTAACCCAATGTCAGAAAACTATCAGTTTATCCGTCCAGAAATTCTTTCTTCACTTTTAAGAGCTGAAAGTGGTTCTGCAAATGCAATGTATCCACACAAAGTTTTTGAAATTGGTAAAGTTGCATATCTTAAGGATGATGAAGTAACTGGTACAATCACTAGACAGCATATTGGTTTCTTAACTTCCGCTGCATCTACAAACTTTAATACAATTGCTTCTGAAGTTTCATCACTTCTTTACTTCCTTGATCATGAATATAAAGTTGTTGAAACTCAGGATCCACGTTTTATTGTTGGACGTCAGGCTGGTGTTTTAGTAAACGGTGAAATTGTTGGTACATTTGGTGAAGTTCATCCACAGATTCTTGAAAACTGGGGAATTACAACTCCATGTACAGCCGGTGAATTAGATCTTGAAAGTTTAATGGCTACTGCTGATACAAAAACTGAAGCTCAGAAAAAACAGGAAGCTAAAAAAGACGAACCAAAACCTGTTGTAAATCAGAAATCTGAAGCTGAAACAGATCCAATTAAATATTTCAACGAACATATTCAGATTTTAGTTGCTAAAATTGAAAAAGTTGAATGTAACCCACAGGGCGACAAACTTTATATTGAAACAATGAACGATGGTTCTGGAACTCCTAGAATTATTCAGTCTGGTTTAAGACCTTACATGTCAGAAGATGAACTTCTTGGAAAACATGTTCTTATTGCAGCAAACTTAGCACCAAGAAAAATGAAAGGTGTTGAAAGCCGCGGTATGCTTCTTGCTTGTGATTACAAAGAAGATGGAAAAGATAAAGTTGAACTTTTAACTGCTCCTTGGGCTGAACCAGGAACTGTAATTGTTCCAGCTGGCTCTGATCCTTCAACACCAAAACCAGAAAAAATTGATGCTGATAAATTCTTCAAACTTACATTCAGAATCGAAAATAAAAAAATGGTTCTTAATGGAACACCACTTACAGCTGCAGGAAAAGAAATTACAACAGTTCATTCTGACAACTGTGATGTAGAATAGTTTAAAATAAAAAAAGGACTATCTTTTATATAAACGTCATCTTGTAAATATTCAGGATGACGTTTTTTTTTGATAGTCCCTTTTTACTTATTCAATTAAAACTTATTTTTTAAGCAAATTGAAAACATATTCTATAGTTTCACCGCCAAGTTCAACTGTGTAATTACATTCCAAACCTTTCTTTGATTTATAAATAACAGGTTCGCCTTTAGAGATTTTTCCACCCATTTCATTTAACATTGCAAGGTCATCTTCTGTAGGAAGTAAATTAGCAGTCATAAATCCCATTCCATCAAGGAATTCTGTAAAATTCATTTCTTCTGTTTCACCATCAGATACAATTTTTACATCATCGCCATTGAATTCAAATTCAGCAACCATTGATTCATCCATAATTTTCATAGAAAAATCATACTTTCCAGCAAAATCAGCTGGTTTAAGTGTTTTAATGTCTTCAACCTTTTCTTTTTTGTCTCCACAAGAAACTAACAATCCCATTGCAAGAACTAATACTGAAAACAAACATACAATTTTTTTCATTTTCTTCTCCTAAAAAAATATTTCGTTTAGTGTATAGTATTTTTTTCCACAATTCAACAAAAAACCCCATAGAAAAATTAATTTCCATGGGGTTCTGTTAGTTCAAAAAAAGAAAAACAATTTATTCAGCTTTCCACAACTTGTGCAAATTACAATATTCGTAAACGGCACAAATCACTTCATCATCCAAAACCATAAAATGAGCAACAGGTTTGTCTCCCGGATGCAGTTTTTTTTTCTGAATTCCTCTGTCGGTTTGCAAAACAATCCATTTAATAAAATGATCGTTTTCCATTGGATGAAGAACTGAACCAACTGTAACCGTTACCATTGACCCATCCCGTTTAATTACTGGAACATGCTTTTCTAAAGTTCCGTCTGTTTTTCCTGGTATTAATTCCATCATTGCTTCTCCACAACATATTGTTGGTGTACCACTACTTTCTACTATTGCAATTATTTTTCCACAATGCTTGCAATACCTGTATTTAATGTCCATATGATTACCTCCTTTTTTGAACTTTCTATAAAAAATGTAACATTTAAAAGTTCTGGTAACCTGTCATTAACCAGTCAAAAGCCTTCAACAATATTTCAGAAGCAATTTTTTATTTTTGTTCTTTTATAAAAGCCTCCAGTAATTCCTTTTTTGAAAGATTATTTCTTTTCATTGCGGCACGAATTCTTCTATAAATGGTAGATTCTGAAAATCCTTCAACTTCCAGTGATTTTTGCAGTTTATTTTTACTTAAAGCCGTAAGAATTTTTATTTCATCATCATAAAGAACAAGTTTTTTAGGTTCATATCGTTCTGTTAAAATTGTATCAAACAAAATAAAAAGCCATGCTGAACGACAGCAATGAATTATAAAATTACACACATTTTCTTCATTAAAAATAAAGGCAATACAAACTGCAATTCCGTACAAAATTATTGCTGGCCATTTAAGTTTAGGTTTAATCATCATTACAACAAACATTGCCAGTAAGCCTGTATAATTGTTGTAGAGAAATGATTTATAAAAAGCAATTATAAAAACCAGTACAATTCCATAAACAAGATTAAAATATACAAATCCATTTCTACCAAAAAAGAAAACAGTCGGAATGTAAAGAATGCTAAAAGAAATAATAATATAAGTTCCAGTATAAAAACCTTGAGTAAAACCTTTCCATACATAAAGAAGGCCTAGAATCAGCGAAAGTATTGAAGTTATTGTTAAAAATCTTAAATCTTTTTTATTATATTTCTTTTCCATAAAGCTCCCTCTATACCTTGGATTCTAATTCGGTAAGAATTACATTTCAAGATTAAATACTTGAGAATATATAAAATCTTAATTATTATTTATTTTATAAAAGCATGACTATAGAACAAATTGAATTTATAGAAGGTGAAATTAATTATACTTTCTCTAATAAAAAACTTTTAGAACAGGCCTTTACTAGGAAATCTTTTGATATTGATTACAATTACGAAACTTTGGAATTTATAGGTGATAAAATCTTAAGTTTTATTCTAATTAAAAATTTTTCAGATTATTTTAGCTTTATTGATAATGATTATTTTGTTTCCTCTGAATCCGAAGGTAATCTTACTCAAAGATATATAGATTTAACTCGAAATTCATATTTAGCAAATATAGCAAGAAATTTTTCTTTTGATTATTTAATTCAAAAAGATGAAAAAGACAAACTTCTCCATGATTCAGAAGGTGATATTATTGAATCACTAATAGGAGCAATTGCAATTGATTCTAACTGGAATATAGACATAATCAATTCTGTTATTGCTTTATTAATACAACCGGAAAAAAACTTCAAAATCCGTTATTCTGAAAAAACATTTAAAGAGATGTTTGAAGAATTATGTGATCATCACAATTTTAGCCAAATCAGTTTTGAAATAAAGGAAGACAACAATAATTTTAAAAGTAGATTGATTACCTCAAATGGCATTGAAACTAAAAAATTTAATCAGCAAGGTTTATCTAAAAAAGGTGCTGTTGAAGGAATTTATCGACAAGCCTATATTCACGCAAAATTAATATGGTTAAATCAATCTGTTGATTATAAAATTCTAAATCCTACAGCTCAAATTATTTATCTTTCAACAGAAAACAAAATAAAAGAATTTTCACAGGAAGATGGTTATTTAGTTCTTTCAGATAAAAAGAAAATTCCTCAATACAAAATTTCTGTTCAAATTGATGATAATAAAACCATTACAGGAATTAATCAAAATAGTAATCATAAAATTGCAAAAACTACGGCTTCAATTTCCGTTCTTAATCAAATTTTAGAAGAAATAAATAAACAGAAATCACCTAAAAGAGGAATTCTTTATTTAATTCAAACAAAATACAATCAATATGTACAAAAATAAAAATATTATTTTTATATATGGAATAAAATCACAAATTTTTATATAATGGCACAATATGAAATGCAAAGAAGTAATTGGGAAATGTATTAAAACTCATATTTTTCAAATGCTATCTTTATTTTTAAATGATAATTAACCGGCTGAATTCTTTATTTTTAGGATTCAGCTTTTTTTTTACTTTGTAATTTTTTTTAGGAGATATAAAAAATGAAAAGAGAAGACATCAATAAGGTATTGATTATTGGTTCTGGTCCTATCGTAATTGGTCAGGCTTGTGAATTCGACTATTCAGGAACTCAGGCTTGTAAAGCTTTACGTGAACAGGGCTACAAAATTGTTTTGGTAAACTCTAACCCTGCTACTATCATGACTGACCCAGTTATGGCAGATGCAACTTATATTGAACCACTCAACGTTGAACGTTTAAGTCAGATTATTGAAAAGGAACGTCCAGATGCTCTTCTTCCAAACCTTGGTGGACAGACTGGTTTGAACATGGCTATGGAATTAAACAAAGCCGGTGTTCTTGATAAATACGGTGTAAAAGTTATTGGTGTAAACCTTGATGCTATTGAACGTGGTGAAGACCGCGAAATCTTCAAAGAAACAATGAAATCTTTGGGAATCGACACTCCTCGTTCTGGAATCTGTCACACAATCGAAGGTGCTGAAAAAATCGCTGAAGAAATTGGCTTCCCATTAGTTGTTCGTCCAGCTTACACAATGGGTGGACAGGGCGGTGGTTTCTGTTACAACGTTGAAGAACTCCGCACAATCGTAGCTAACGGTTTGGATCTTTCTATGACACATCAGTGTTTGATTGAAGAATCAATTCTTGGTTGGGAAGAACTTGAAGTTGAAGTTGTTCGCGATGCTAAGAATCAAATGATTGCAATCTGTTTTATTGAAAACATTGATGCAGTTGGTGTTCACACTGGTGACTCTTTCTGTTCAGCTCCATTCTTAACAATTGATA
>JAKSTJ010000069.1 GCA_024402635.1 Treponema sp.
GGTTTATGACACTTAGAACAACCAACAATATGAACATGTTTTTTGCCCACAGTTTTATTAAAAAGTCTCGCAGTTAATTGATCTTCCTGAGATAAACCTTTTTTACAAACTGGACACATTCTATGAACACCAGGTTCAGCCTTGGGAAAACAATGAGGACATCCTGAAATAATCATTAATTGGTCAGGAACTTTCATTGGACGGTAAACTTTAGAAATCAGATTTTCGCCAACATATAATTCAGAATTACAAACCGGACATTTTACAGGTTTAAGCTGACGTTTTTTCTGAGAAACTTTTTTCTGTTCCTGCCGGTATTTCAGAACAGCATATAAAAGAGCAATGATTATTACAAAACAAATTCCACCAATAAAATAAGACATAATTTCTGTAAAATTCTAACACAATTAACGAAATACATCAAATTTACGGTGGAAGAACTTCCTAATTACGATGAAACTTTCATTTCTCCTTATAACTATCTATTAATCTACAACAGTAGAAATTCTTTTTTAAGATGAAACATAGGTTTATCTGATGTTCTCGCTAAATCTACAACAGTAGAAATTCTTTTTTAAGATGAAACGACCGAAAAGAAACGTTTTTCGGCTCAAATCTACAACAGTAGAAATTCTTTTTTAAGATGAAACTTATAATCAACCCATTCACGATACTGATCTACAACAGTAGAAATTCTTTTTTAAGATGAAACAAATTCAACGCTACCGAAACTAAATCTATCTACAACAGTAGAAATTCTTTTTTAAGATGAAACATTGAGTATCCAAAATCTTTAGGATTAATCTACAACAGTAGAAATTCTTTTTTAAGATGAAACATTATTAAGAATAGGGAAATAAACGTCTTATCTACAACAGTAGAAATTCTTTTTTAAGATGAAACAGTTTCAACTTCATTAGGATAACAATATCTACAACAGTAGAAATTCTTTTTTAAGATGAAACTTCAGTATTAATTCAAGTCTTTACATTCATCTACAACAGTAGAAATTCTTTTTTAAGATGAAACTGAAGCGAAGTAATTTCCTTAATTTTATCTACAACAGTAGAAATTCTTTTTTAAGATGAAACGATATAACAGAAGTGGATTTTATTTCATCTACAACAGTAGAAATTCTTTTTTAAGATGAAACCAATAGATTAACTTATACAACCTTAGTATCTACAACAGTAGAAATTCTTTTTTAAGATGAAACATATACAGCTTCACTTTTTATTTCCTATCTACAACAGTAGAAATTCTTTTTTAAGATGAAACAATTCTTTACCCCAATGCATTAATTGTGATCTACAACAGTAGAAATTCTTTTTTAAGATGAAACAATAATTATAGATAATCCGGATATAGAATCTACAACAGTAGAAATTCTTTTTTAAGATGAAACCTCTGTACTTAAACCAGTTCAATTTCTTTATCTACAACAGTAGAAATTCTTTTTTAAGATGAAACGAATTATGGGATAATTTCCAGATATTTTATCTACAACAGTAGAAATTCTTTTTTAAGATGAAACCTTCACGTTGAAACATCTGATTGTTTTATCTACAACAGTAGAAATTCTTTTTTAAGATGAAACATCAGGAACAAAAGAACTTTCTTTGTATCTACAACAGTAGAAATTCTTTTTTAAGATGAAACTTTCCTTTTTTGTCTGTTACTGCCAATCATCTACAACAGTAGAAATTCTTTTTTAAGATGAAACTGGGTAAGGTTTGTAAATGAACGTATATCTACAACAGTAGAAATTCTTTTTTAAGATGAAACTTAAACCGGTCGGAATGTCGCTGGAAATCTACAACAGTAGAAATTCTTTTTTAAGATGAAACTATAGACCACTCCAATCTATTGAACATCTACAACAGTAGAAATTCTTTTTTAAGATGAAACTCGATTACCTGTTAATGACGGAACAGAATCTACAACAGTAGAAATTCTTTTTTAAGATGAAACTATTAGATGAATAATGTAAATAATTGGACATCTACAACAGTAGAAATTCTTTTTTAAGATGAAACTTCGTTTACCAGTTAATGACGGTGCCAAATCTACAACAGTAGAAATTCTTTTTTAAGATGAAACTAAGATAGACTCGAAAGAATAATCGGTATCTACAACAGTAGAAATTCTTTTTTAAGATGAAACTTTTCTACACAATTTTTGATAGACAAATCTACAACAGTAGAAATTCTTTTTTAAGATGAAACGGAGAGAAGTTCCCAACCAAATTAGTATCTACAACAGTAGAAATTCTTTTTTAAGATGAAACTTTTGTCAACTTAGTCTGTTGGTCAAATCTACAACAGTAGAAATTCTTTTTTAAGATGAAACGTATGGAATGAAATGGGAGCAATTGGAATCTACAACAGTAGAAATTCTTTTTTAAGATGAAACCATACAGACCAGACCAATCTATTGATCATCTACAACAGTAGAAATTCTTTTTTAAGATGAAACTAATCACACCTCTGTATATTCATTACTATCTACAACAGTAGAAATTCTTTTTTAAGATGAAACCCTTATCGTTGTACAACAGTACTGTTCTTTACTGTATTTCGCATTTATTACATTAAAAATCGAAAGTCTGGACATTTTTTACTCCAATTTTCACAGTAAGACATAGGGTTTACAAATTTTATAAAAAATCAGGTAATGACAAAAACATCTGTATCTTCATTTTTTGCATATCCATAACAAGTTTTTGTACATGTCGCTGATAGATTGAATATTATCACAGAATCTTCCTCTGTAAAAGCCTTCATATAAACATTTTCTATTTCATTTTCTATATTCCGTAAAACGGTATCACTATTATTAATTTCAAAAACTGAATACTGTAATCTAAAACCAAACTTGGAAAGAAATTTTGCAAATTTAGTTCTTACTTTATCATTGCATATATCATAGCTGACTAATAACATTTATATCTCCACCTCCATATCAAAAAAAGGATATTCCTCTATTTTTTTCTCCCTCATAAAAGCTCTGTAATAACTTTGTATATAAATAAATATTTCATTTTTATACTCCATAATTGCTTTTATAAATATTTCTATATAAGGTGCAGAATTTTTCCAAGGTAAAATATATTGCTCTTGATTCTTCCAGAAATCTTTTTCATTAATCTGTCCAAGATTCATAGCTTTTATTAAGGCTGCATCAATAATCGGTCTAAACGGTTCTTCTAAATCACAGACAAGAGATTTTCTATGAAAAAATTGAGTATGAAGAATTCCTACATAAACATCAAATCCGTACATTTCTAATAAAGCGTTAATTACATTAAAGAGAATTGTATAACCAATATCTAATAAACAGTTTGTAATATCATGTTTAACTCTTGGTCGTCTGGATTTCCAGTTATAATCCTTAAACAAAGATTGAAAATATAATTTAGCACTAATTCCCTCAATTCCCATTATTTCTTGTGAAGTTAATCCATTTTCAAGAACCTTAACTTCATATTGTTTTAACTTTTTTATAATTTCTTTCTCTTGTTCAGATTTCTGCCTTCGTTTCTTTAATTGAATATTCTGATTATGTATTTTATTTGAGATTACATATGCTGCTATATCATTTTTGTCATAACTGTATTGCCGTTTTCGTAATAATACATTTCCTTCTGCTTTGGATGGTATGATTTTAGTAATCCGTAGATTTGAAGACATCAATACAATATTAAAACCGAATTTTGAAGCTCTATCCAATAGTCCCGAAGTTATACAAGAATCTCCACAAATAAAAAGTAAGAATAATCTATAACAAGTTGACTGATGCTTAATTGTTCCTTCACCATCACAAACGACAAGATTATCATTCTTAAAACTTATTTTTTCCCCTTTGGATGTAAAAACGAAAGCTATCTGTTTGTATTCAAAATCTCTAGTACTCATCATAATTCTTTGCAACCTTCAATTAAAAACCGCCGTTATATGATTTTGGAGAAAGTGGTCTATCACAGAAGTCGTTGTAAATACAATGCTTACATTTTTCATCCGAAGTCGGAATATAAGAATCAACATCGAAATATTGCATATCTTTATTTGTTTTTATAAATTTTTCAAACATCTTAGAATTGTTTTCTGGTAGTTCCACTTTATAAATTTTATTGTCATCACTGGAATAAAAGCGAATTTCATTTACTGTATAACCCATTTCCCGTAAACAAAAACATTGTGCATATAACTGGAACAAATAGCCATCAAAAATTGTTTCAATGTGTTTTTTACGTTCAGTTAGAAGCCCTTTTTCAGTATCAAAAATATCTATCTTTCCGCATAACTTATATTCATCAGAATAAACATCAATTCCCTGAAGAATATTCTTATGAGTGGAATAATGCTGATTATCAATAGCTTCGTGAATAGCTTTACCATCAAGTTGAGCATCATTGTAATAAAGACGTTCTGCTAAATCTCCATATAGTTGATGATAATAAATTGAAAGTGGACAAAATATAAAATCATTCAGATACGTTATCTTCAGGTAAAGTTCCATTTGATTGTTCATCCAGATTCAAAAAGTTTTCCGAAGAAATAACAGAATGTCCCAGTTCCTTTTCGGTTTCTTTTCTAGCAACACCTGCAACATTTCCACCACGGCGAGCTACATCTTTATTGCCTTCAAAATCCTCAGGTTTTTCTTGCTGACTGATTTCTGTAGTAACCCGTTCACCAAGCATAGTAAAAATCAGTTCTAAATCTGTCATATGATCCCGCAGATTCTGATTTTTTTTTGTAAGACCTTTTACATTTTTATATTCTGAAGGAGTAAGCCCAAAAGTAGCCTTTGAAATCTCTGCCGTAAGAATTGCAAAATCTTTTTCTTTTGTTATCCCCCTTTCTTTCCATTCATCTGTAAGATTCTGACGGATTGCAATTCCACGCAAGCGTTTATCAATCCAGTCTTTTGGATAACCTTTTTTTTCGTAAAGTTCCTTCATGCGTTCTTGTGCCAGTTCCGGATTTTCAATTTCCTGCATTCGTTCGTAGCCAACCTGAGCCAACCACTGTTTAAATGGTTCTGCCTTTGGTGAAGGAATGGACTGAATAATTCGAAGAAGAGATTTTACGTTGGCGCAATCAGTTTCGCGATTTTTTCCATCCTGAGCAATCAGCTTGAACTGTCGACAAATTGTCGACAGTTCAATACCGTCTTCAGAATGGACACGCTTTTTCATTTTGAACCAGTAATCCCGAGAATTTACAGATTCTGTAAGTATCTGAATCACATCAATTACCGAAAAATACCACTGCTGTTCTTCTTCATTCCAAACCGAGCGGACTTTTTTTTCTTCAAAAAGCTTAATCTGTGTGTTTTCTGGCATGGCAACCTCCTACAGTCTGTATTCTTTTTCTTGAACAAAGCGGAACCAATCGGCGTTGGTTATGTTCTGAATGACACCTTTTTCGTTCCTATTGAAATCATTCTGCAAAAGATACAAACCTTTTAAAGCAATGTGATAAGCACCGTTTGCATCGGCATCAATTGGGAGAGTGGCTTTTTCACCAAGAACCAGCTGTTCACGACTGTCAAAAAAAGTTCCATCTTCTGCTTTTACAGGAGAAATCAGATAGTCAATTTCGCTATTTGGAATTGAATTTCGCATTTGGAGCGTAGAATTGAAGGTCCGCAACAATTCGTCAAAAAATGAAGCGTTGCATTTTTCTGCCTGAACAGTTTGAAGTGAATCAATAAAGTTTTCTTCGTCATGCCAGTTTACTCCAAATTCATCAAATTTCTTTTTGAGGTTTTCAGTTGGATTTACAGTAATAGTTCTATTTTCTTTTCTGCTGTAAATAATTCTTTCTCCGCGAGTATAGATTTCCCATTTTTTTAGGTAATCTGCGTTGTTTCCAAGTTTTGAATAATCTACAGAGAATACAAAACAATCTTCTTTTGAGTCATATCGAATGCCATCAAACTTATCAAAGAATTCTTTTTTCTTTTCAACATTTGTAAGGCCTGCAGTATTGAACAAATTTGCAAATCCAGTTTTTGGATCAATTTTAGAAGTATAAGCTGCTGGAATATAGAAAAGCCATCCGCATTGTTTGTAAACATCACTAACATTTGCAGATTTATCTGTCAGTTGATAAGCATTCAAAACTCCACCTGGTTCTGTAACAGCTTTATCTTTAAAAACAAGATAATTCAGTTTTTCAATGAGCATGTTTTCAAACTTCTGGTAAACTTGTCTTTCAACTGCAAAACGCCCTCGCTTAAAGCCGAAATTCAAATCTTCCATAACTACAATGGCATTGTTTTCTACCATAAGTGCTGCAATTTCGTGAACAATGTTAGAAAGATAACCTTCCTTAAGTTCCTTAATATTTCCGATTGTCTGCCAGTTTTTGCGGGCTTTATCTCTATCGCCCTCTTTCTGAACAAGCTTTTCCTGATAATTTACTTTTACAGTTTTATCGTTTCTAACTTGTTCTACAAGATTCAAAGTTTTTTGTAATTCAATTTCACCTTTCTGGTTGATAAGTGAAAGATAAATTAGATGGCGTTCACCACGGTCAAGACCAATGATTTTTACATCTGGATTTGCTTTTAGAACTTCCAAAACACGATCATTAAATTTTCTTCCTGTAATTTCGGGAGCCTTAAAATTCATTGTAATTGGACAATGGAAAAGATAAGTTGCTTCTGTAAAATGTTTGTCTTTTGTAATTTCGTGTTTTGCTTCTTTACACACAACTGTTCCAGAATCAAGTAATTCTTTTGCCTCTTTAGAAATTTCAGAAATCATATTGTTCTTGAACTGATAGATTTCCTGGTAAATTTCTTCTGGAATTGATTTTTCATCTGTTGTTGTTCGGTTTACAAGGACAGAACCTTTTTCGTGTTTTACAATTTTAATATTTTCGTTTGCAGGACGATAGAAGAGTTCTGCACCTCCATTTAACTGTAAACAAATATCCTTTAGATTTTCCTCCGTAAAAAGATTTTCCCAGTACAATGTATGAAGATTCTTCTTTCCTGATGATTTTTCTGCAAAGTCTTTATTGTAGATTTGGAAAAGAAAAAGTTTCCCAGATTCAATCATTTCATCAATTGTGTTATTTGAATATTTTTTAAAAGATATCTTGTATCCTTGAACAGAAACTTCTCTATAGAATCCACTCATATCTTCATAAGATTTAGTGTCGGAAAATTCGAATCCGAAGTTTTTCCAATCTTCATGACGGTTAATTGCATCTTTAAACCAATCAATTAACTTATACATAAATTCTTTATCAAAAGTATCACCTTTTTTATGTTTATTTAATTTATATCCTTCCAAGATTTCTGATGGAGGCAAAAATGTTTCACACCCTTTTTTTGAAAAGAATACTTTAGGAAGCATTTGATTTGGATTTGGAATTAATTTCAAGAACATTTTTTCATAAAATGAATTAAGCTCTTCTTCTGCTTCATCAAATTTAGGCTTACTCCTAGGATTAAAAATCCCAAGATAATACTTATTTTCTTTGCGTAATATTATTGAATTTTTTGCTTGCTCAATATTTGCATCCCATCCTTCTGCCAATTGAGGACAATCAAAATTCAACTTAAATTTCTTAACTTCACCAGGTTTCTTTGTAACAAAATTTCTAACCTTGTTATAAAGTGCAGTAATTCCTTCCAGTTTTTCAATAATTTCATCAAGTTTAGAATAAAACGCAGAATCTTTTTCTTCTTCACCGCGATAATCAACAAGTTTCAGATAATGATAAAGATTCTGAACTTCATCCAGGAATTCTTTTATAGGTGTTGCTGCATTTTTTTCCTGCTGAAGATTCTGCATTTCATCAAAATCTATTTTTGCATATGCAGTATTTAATTTTGAAAGCAGCATAACATCTTTTTTATCTTTACTACCATCAATTTGCTGAAGTTCCAATAACGAAAAATATTTTTTTACACTAATGCAAACCTGTTCGTTGTTTCGTTCACAGTATTTTTCGTAAGCTTCCTGTAATTCAGAAAGACTGTAATCTTTTTTTGCAATTTCCTTTCGAAGTTTCTCAGACTGAACTTCAGTAAATCCCTTTTTACTTTTTTCTTCTTCAATGTAAAAAAGACCATCACTAAGAATAGACCAATGACCAAAAATACTTAATGAAAAAGCTGTTAGATTTTTTGAAGGAACAAAAATTTCTGAAATATTATAGTCATTTTCTAAAGTGAAAGTATCTTTTACAAGATTACAAACTTCATCAACAACTTGTTTCTTAAAAGTTTTGACACTGTCATAAACTTCTTCGTTATTTTCAAAACCAGTTGGAATAAATGATGCAGTTTCTCTATCGCTTAAAATCTGCTTAAACAAAACAACCATTTTTCCGCGAAGTTTATTTTTTTCTGATTCTGGCAACTGTTGTCTGGCAAGATTAATTTTTTCATTAAGCCCCTGTACTTTCTGAGTTCCAGCTTCGCCAGAAATTCCACCAATAATCGTGTTATAAAAATCAATTCCTGTTTGAGTTAAACATTCATTAAAAGCATCTGGATTAAACACATCTTTTAATCTTTTTCCATTGAGTAATTCATTTAATGATTTTTCTGCATCAGAAATTATGGAAGGAAAATCTTTTTCAAGTCTTTCAAACAACTTTACATTGGAATAAAATTTTGGAAAATTTTCGTTTACAATACGATAACTAATAGCTGTAGATTTTTCGTCTTCGCTATATAGATTTTTTCTATTTTCATGAAAACCTGTAAAATAAGTACTAAACTTATCAAATACTTTAAGAGCTTCTTCTTTATCTGAAATTGTTTCAGGATCTGCCGCCTTTATAACTTCTGGTAACAATTCTGAGAGCAATTCTTTTGCAAATAGTTTTTTGAATCGTTCATCACTTGTAAATTTTTTTACAATTTGTGATCTCATCAAACCTTGCAGTTTTTGTAAATCAGGTTTGATTTTTGATTTCTCGATTTTATCACTTTTACTTTGATATAAATCAAATTCATTGTACAGAGGCCCCCAATCAAGATTAATACTTGACAATACATCCTGAATAAAAGATCTATGAAATTCATCAATTAAATTCTTAACTTCCTGATAGGATGCTGCACGTTTTCGATCATTCGAAAGCATCTCCATTTTTTCCAGATTTTCCTGAGTTTTACCAATTGGAATTAATTTATTTCTCAATGTTATTGAACGAGAATATCCATTTTTCTGACCACAAAATAAATCAACAGTTTTCATACATTACTCCCTACTATTATTATAGTATTTAAAAATAGGAATTCATGTTTTTCACGAAAAAAATTTATTTTTTTTCAAAATTTTACTAAACCTTTTTTTTCACTCACCGATATAAAAGTAATGGGTGGTGGACAACCCGTGAGTTAAACCACGTTGTGGTTTTGAAAAAGAGACCACCAAGTGTTTTAACTATTAGACCAAAAAATAAGGAGATTATTATGGTTATTAATCACAATATGAGTGCTATGTTTGCTCAGCGTGCACAGGGAATTCAGGATTTGAAAGCTCAGAAAAGCATGGAAAAACTTTCTTCAGGTGAAAAAATCAACCGTGCTGGTGATGATGCTTCAGGACTTGCTGTATCTGAAAAAATGCGTTCACAGATTCGTGGTTTGAATCAGGCTTCTACAAACGCAAAGAATGGTATTTCTTTCATTCAGACAACAGAAGGTTATTTACAGGAAACAACTGACATTGTTCAGCGTATCCGTGAATTAGCTGTTCAGTCTTCAAACGGTATTTATTCTGCAGAAGACCGTATGCAGATTCAGGTTGAAGTTTCTTCTTTAATCGCTGAAATTGATCGTATTGCATCTGCTGCTCAGTTCAACGGTATGAATATGCTTACAGGACGTTTTGCTCGCCCAACAGGTGAAAACGTTGTTACAGGTTCTATGTGGTTCCACATTGGTGCCAACATGGATCAGAGAACTCAGGTTTACATTGGTACAATGTCTGCAATGGCTCTCGGACTCCGCAATGTTGGTGATGAATCTATTATGACTCTTGAAACTCCAGACGAAGCTAACCGCGCAATCGGTACTTTGGATGAAGCAATCAAAAAGATTAACAAACAGCGTGCAGACCTCGGTGCTTACCAGAACCGTCTCGAAGAAACAGTTAAAGGTCTTAACATTGGTGCAGAAAACCTCCAGGCTTCTGAATCTCGTATCCGTGATACAGATATGGCTGCTGAAATGGTTGAATTCACAAAAGACCAGGTACTTTCTCAGGCCGGAACAGCTATGCTCGCACAAGCAAACCAGTCTTCTCAGAACGTACTTTCATTGTTACGCTAAGATTAAGTTTCGAGCATAGCTGTAAGC
>JAKSTJ010000007.1 GCA_024402635.1 Treponema sp.
GTCCATAGGCAGGTGAGGGAGAAGCTGCCTCTAAAGAACCATAAGAATTTCCACTGCCGTAAGTAACAGGTTTGTGTTCGCCATTTTCAATCGAATCTACAAAATCAACTTTATTATCGATTAATATGTCATAAGGAACATTGTAGATTTTCTGAAGTTTACGGATTACTTCTACAGGAGGCTCAACTTCACCTGTTTCATACTTCATATAAGACTGTCTGGAAACATCCAAGAGTTTAGCCATTGCAGTTTGTGTATAGCGATTTTTTTCGCGTAATTTAATAAGAATTTCTTTCATGATTTTAATATAGCATAAAAAATTAAAAATGACAACAAAAGAATTCAATATTGACAATAATTATATACTTTTGTAAAATAACCCGAAAATTACAACTTTTACACACTTGTTTTTATGTGGGCTTAGACAGATAATTAAACAAGTTGTGGCCGCAACAAATTATTTTTCGAGGTGTTTATGCTTATTGAATATACATTATCTTTTATTTTGGCTGGAGCAACGGCAACTATTTGCAGTTACACTAGTGGCGGAATAATGTGGAATATTGTTAATACATCTTTTTTTCCAGGACTTCTTCTGATTCTTGCAATTATGATTTTTTTAGCAGGACATAGAAAGGCTTTTTTAAGAGTTCTTGATGGACCTAAAAAGTTTAGAAATTATGGTCTTAAGGATTTAAAGGATATGGAACTCTCCCTTTCATTTGCTTTTAAAAGTCTTCTATATATTTGTTTATTTTATCTTCTTATTAGCAGTATTTATTTTTATTTGAACTTTGAAAACACTCAGACTTTGGGGGTTAATCTTGCGGCAGTAATGTATGCAGTTTTTAATTTTGCATTCTTTGGATTAATTATGATTACTATAAAAGGAAAGTTGAAAGCCAAAATCATTGCTTTTATGGCAGAACCAGAGCTAAGTGAAGAAAAACCACAACGTCCCGCAGGAAAGGAGATTTTTCTGCAAACTGCAAAAATCATAGTATGTCTTGCCTTAATCGTGGGAGTGTATCTTTTTATAATATATCACGATATCAGAAACGAGAGTCATGAAGAACCTTTAAGTTTTTATTACATGAGGGATATTCCAGGACTTGTTTATATTTTTATTCCAACTTTTTTGCTTCTGACAATTTCAGGAAACTTTAAAAACTTTTTTGCTGCCCTTAAAATTAGTATTAGAAATGAAAAAATCTCTGTTACTAAAAAGGCTATTTCTGTAAATGCCGTTGAAACATTGCGATTGCTGTTTTTGCTGGAAGGAATTATGTGTGCAGTTTGCGGATATATTGGAATGCTGTTTAATCTGGAAGATAGAAGTATGCTTGGAATTAATTTTGCAGTTGCCAGTGTTCCGCTGATTTACGGTCTTTTGTTTAATCTTGTTATGCTGCCAGTGGAATCAAAGCTTTCAAGACTTGCTGACTAAGGTTTATTTATGATTTTTGAGTTTATCTTGGTTTGTGGTGGAATTGCATTATTTGTAATTCTAACTGCCTTACAACAGGAAAATCATTCTCGTGTTAAAACTGATTTTTTGCAGTGGATTTCTAAGTACGCAGTTTTAAGTGGAAGTTCAATTACGGTTCTTAAAATGATTGTTCTTGTAGGGCAGTTGGAAACTTTATTGAACTCGATAGATGCTAATGAAACTCTGGGGTTTTCAAAATTCTCCATTATGTTTCTGGTAAGGTTGCGACCATTACTTTTGGGCTTACTTATAAAACTGTTGATTCAACCTTTCATTAAAACTTCTAAAAATGGACAGAAGCAAGTGGAACAGGTCCAAGGTCAAGGGAGCCCTGACTCGTCGTATTTTTCTAAACTCTCTCGCAGGGAAGCAGAAGTTGCACGGCTTGCGGCAAAAGGGTATACCAACGCCCAAATTGCAGAAGAATTGTTTATAAGCGTAGAAACAGTAAAACGTCACATGGCAACAATTTTTGAAAAACTGGATATTACTACAAGACGAGAGTTGAACATTTCTGCATCTCAATATTATTTCTCCTGACAAGATTCCGAATCAAGTTTTTAAGAAATCTTGCGATTTTGTATACGATGGAAGGCAGACTGTTCATAGTATCATAATTGGTTTTAATTGATTTTTACAGTCTGAGATGTTAAAGTTTTTTTTATGCAGTTTAGAAAAGTTTCCGTTGCCGGCGTTCATGCTATCTTTACTTTTGTTCAGGCCGCCATTTCCAAAATGATTTCACAAGGTATTTTCCAATGGGATGAAATTTACCCAACTCAGAACGATTTCCTTGCCGATGCACAAAATAATCAGTTATATATAGTAGAAATTGATGATAAACCTGCAGCCTGTTTTGTTTTAAACAAGGATTGCGACGAAGAATATAAAAATGGTAAATGGAGTTACACTGGAAATGATTATATTGTAATTCACCGTTTGTGTGTAAATCCGGAATTTCAGAACCAGGGAGTAGGAAGAAAAACCTGCCTTATGATTGAAGAAATGGTAAAAGCTCAAGGCGTTAAAGCAATAAAGCTGGACTGTTTTACCCAGAATCCTTATTCCCAAAAAATGTATGAAAAATTGGGATACAAGATTGTTGGCTATGCAGACTGGCGCAAAGGGCGATTTGCTTTAATGGAAAAAGTTTTGTAAAACAAGAGATTACAATGGATATTGAAGATACCAAAGCTTTTATGCATAAATCTTCTGGATTTTATTTGCAACCGCTTCTGCAAAAAGTCTGTGATTCTCTTTATTCATATGTTCCTGATCTTCTTCAGAAGGAACTGCATAATCGCTGGCTGCAAGAAATTCTGTTTTCAGATTATGGGAAACTTTTTCATATTCTCCTTTCAAAAGTTTTGAAACTTCCACAGAATTTCTGTCGAACTCTGGATCAAATTTTTCCTGCCAGACATTTTCGCCAAGAAGAATTGGTGATACCAGAAGGATTTTTATTTCTGGATTAAAGTTCCGAATCTGTTCAATAAGTTTTTCAATTCCCAGAGAAATTATTTTTTCGTTTGTTTTGAAACAGGTCTTCATATCGTTTGTTCCAAGCATGAGAATTACAAGATTTGTATCACTGTGACTTTCAAGAATTACAGGAAGTGTATTTGTTCCCTTGCGGCCTTCACGGAAAAAATCTTCGAACACAGTTGTTCTTCCACACAAGCCTTCTTCTGTTACATGATACTGAGAGCCTAGTTTTTCAGAAAGGAGTCCTGTCCAGCGTTCTTCATAAGAGTAACGGCGTTTTTCACCTGGAACAAGACCGTATGTATTTGAATCACCAAAACAAAGTATTTCTTTCATCTCTGACCTCCATCAGTATCATTTGATAATATAACTTTACTGAATTTTCTGGTTATAAAGAAATACTATGTTTTTATGGGATGTTATAGTTTTTTATTATATTTTCATTTTTACAAAGAAAGCAGTAATTCTACAAAATATTCAGGAATAAAATTCAAAACATTATAGTCTGCAATGAATTTTGGATTATGCAGATTTGGTCCAATTCCACTTCCAACCCAGATAATGATTCCTTTTGTAATTTCCTGAAAATATGCAAAATCTTCGCCCACCATAGAAAGGGGTGTAACTACAGATTTTAAGTTCTGACTTTCTGCAACCTGGCGGGCTTTCTGACATAATCCGCTATCGTTGTTTGTTGCAGGATTTGACTTAATAAAATCCAGTTCAGTTTTTGTTCCAAATGAAACATCATTTCCCTGAACAAAACTTTTGAATCTTTCTTCAATAAGTTTTCTAGTTTCGTTATCACTTGTGCGGATTGTTCCTTCAAGAAATGCTTTTTCCGGAATAATGTTCCAGGTATGACCGCTTTCAAAATGTGTCACGCTTACAACGGCATTTGAAAGTGGAGAGACATTTCTGGAAATAATAGACTGCACGTTGCTTACAAAATGACTTGCAGCAAGAATTGGATCAACAGAGTTTTCAGGCTTGGCACCATGAGCACCAACTCCTGTAACTGTCATTTTAAATTTATCAACACTGGAAGTAATCGCATTTTCTTTTATTCCAAGAACTCCTGCTTCAAGTTCCGGGTTCACGTGAAGAGCAACAACCGCCTCAACATCTTTTAAAATTCCAGTTTCAACAATTTTAAGCGCGCCGTTTGAAGATTCTTCGCCCGGCTGAAAAATCACAAGATAATCTGCAGAAAGCTCAGCTTTTTTCTGATTCAAAAGAACTGCAACTTTTAAACCTGTTGAAATATGAACATCATGTCCGCAGGCATGCATCTTTCCTTCTTCAAGAGACTTGTACTCAAGATCTGTTTCTTCTTTTACCGGAAGCCCGTCTATATCACAGCGGAATGCAAATGTTTTTTTTACAGATCCTTCTGGAATATTTTTCCCGCGAATAATTGCAACAAGTCCGGTTTCAAGATTCAACGATAAAATCTCTACGCCTTCCTTCTGAAGAATCTCTTTTATTTTCTGTGTAGTCCTGAACTCCTGATAAGAAAGTTCAGGATGTTTATGAAAATCCTTAAATATTTCTATAATGTCCATAACAGATATAATATTTCATTTTTCAGATTAAATCACATAATCTGGTGTTGTAAGCATATTCATTTTTGTAAAAAATTCTCTTGTACGATCATTCTTTGGATTATCAAAAACTTCTTTTGGAGTTCCGTTCTCAACAATTTTTCCTTTATCCAGAAAAATCACTTTAGTAGAAACTTTTCGAATGAAGTTCATTTCGTGACTTACCAGCAGCATTGTAAAACCTTCTGCAGCCAGATTCTTGATTACTTCAAGAACTTCGCCAATCAATTCTGGATCCAAAGCTGAAGTTGGCTCATCCAGAAGAAGAAGCTCTGGTTTCATAGCAATGGCACGAGCAATGGCAACACGCTGCTGCTGACCGCCACTCAACTGTGAAGGATAATGATTTGCCCATGGAAGCATTCCAACCTTCTTAAGTTCCTCAATAGCAATTTTTTTTGCTTCGTCCTTTTTAATTTTGTTTACGACAATAAGCCCTTCCATTACATTTTCAAGAGCTGTCTTTTTTTCAAAAAGATTAAACTTCTGAAAAACCATTCCAGTTTTACGGCAAAGTTCAAGGGTATTTTTTTTATTTTTCTTTGCCAGATTTACAAGTCTGTCATTAATAAGAATTGTTCCCTCTTCAGGTAATTCCAGCTGATTTAAACAACGGAGCAAAGTTGATTTTCCAGTTCCGGAAGGACCTATTATTCCAATAACATCACCTTTTTCAATTTCAAGATTGATGCCGTCCAGAACAAGATTGTTTCCGTAAGATTTTTTCAGGTTCTCGATCTTAATCATTCTTTGCCCCCTTTCTTTTTTTAGTTTCTGCCAGAAGTTCTTCTTCTGTTACAAGTTTTGAATCAATTGGTAAAGCTGTTTTCTTTTCCAGAATTTTAATAATCTGTTCGATTACAAAAGTAACTGCCCAGTAAATGATTGCCAAAGAAACATAAACTTCAAAATAACGGTATGTTCGTCCACCAAGGATCTGTCCCTGAGCCGTTATTTCTACAACCGCACAGGTAAAAGCAAGGGATGTACTTTTGATAAGTGAAATCAAAGAGTTTCCCAGATTTGGTAATGCCTGAACAAATGCCTCAGGAATAATGATTCTTGTAAGAGTTTGAATGTATGTCATTCCTAAAGCATGAGCTGCTTCAATCTGACCTTTATTTACAGACTGCAAAGCTGAACGGATAATTTCAGCACTGAATGCACTCTGATTCAATCCTAAAGCAAAAACTGCATAAACAATTCCGCTTATATCTGCAACTTTAAGCTGAGTTCCGAATCTCTGGTTTATCCATTTAAAGAACATTGGAAGCCCAAAGAATACAATGTAAAGCTGAACAATTACAGGTGTTCCACGTAAAAGTGAAATAAAGAAGTTTACAATCGGAGTTAAAACTTTAATCTGCTTTACTTTGATTACTGCCATCAGAAGTCCAAGGAGCAGGCCAAGAATCATTGCCAGAATACTAAGTTCAAGAGTAATTGGCAGTTTTGTCAGCAGTTTTGGAATCTGTGTAAACACAAGTTTGAAATCAAAAATCTTTCCCATCTTATATTTCCTTTTCTACAAGAACACAGGTAAACCCGATTCTTTCTTTTTGAAGTTTCTTTTCTTCCGCTGTTTTCGGAACAAACTCACCTTCAAACTTTTCATAATATCCAGGATCCACATCCGGATTTTCAACATAACCATTCTTCAGGTAAAAAGCCTCTGCTCTGTCCTGGCTGTTTATAACTATGTGATGTATTCCTTTTTCAGAAATCCATTTTTCAGATTCCTGAAGAAGAACTTTTCCGTAACCCGATTTCTGTTTTTCCCGGGTTACACAAACTCGTCCGATTTTTCCGTAAACCTTTCCATCTCTTTCCGGGAACTGAAGGCGGCATCCAGCCACTGGCTTATGGTCATCCACAATAATGATTGCCAGATATTCTTCATCAGGATCATCATGGCTGAATTCCATTTCTACCGGAATATTCTGCCCAAGAACAAATGCATCCATGCGGACATAATCGTAAGCTTTTTTCTGCCATTCAGGACTTTCTTTTGTTACACGGTAGATTTCCATTTGCCTTCCTCCAGTTTCTGTTTTTTAGTTCAAAGGTGTTTCAAAATATTCAGCTTTAGGACTTGTATCGTTTCCAAAGTATTTGATTGCATACTTTGCAAGTGTTCCGTCTTCTTTAAGTTCTTTCAAAACTTTGTTTACGTTGTCGCGGATTTCTTTTCCACGTGCATCTTTTGTAAAGAGCAGATAAGTGTTGTTGAACTTGAACAAGATATCCTGTGTTTCTGGATCAATTTCGTTTCCTACAAGTTTTCCTTCAAGACCAAACTTTGGAAGCAATGTACTCAAAATTGGACCATCATCAATTGCTACGTCAAATTTTCCGTTTACAATGTTTTCAAACTTAAGCTGGAAGTTTGTGCTTGAATATGTAAGATTGATTGGAGTATCTTTGTGTTCTGCATTCCAGTCTTCGATAGCATTAGCCATGTTTGTTCCGGCTGTGAATTCAATCTTTAATTTACGGTCTGCAAAATCCTGAAGGTTTTTAATTGGTTCATCATCAGGACGCTGAATAAATACATAGTAGCTTGTCTTGTATGGATAAGAATAATAATAAGTTTCACCACGCTGTTCTGTATAACCGTAGTTGTTTACAGCAAAATCATACTGTCCGCTGATTACACCCTGAAGAGCATCACCCTGAGAAAACTGAAGTTCATACTGTGGAAGACGATTAAAGATTTCTCTTGTAATTTCAATATCAATACCAGTCAGTTCATCATTTTCATCAACGAATGTATATGGTGCAAGACCGGCATTTGTTACAGCCTTTACAATTGTTTTTCCTTCAGCATTTGCTTCTGCATTTCCATCATTTTTTAAGCAGCCTGAAAGTGAAAGTCCAAGTGCTACAACTGCTAAAATTGTTCCTGTAATTAATTTACTATTTTTTTTCATTTTTATTTCTCCTATACAATGGATTGTCCAATAAATATTTGTCATGCTGACCCTGAAATAAATTCAGGGTGACGGTTTCAGCATCCCATGGATTTTTTTGTGAGATCCTGAAACAAGTTCAGGATGACACTATCTTATTACTTAGCCCTATTTGTCAATTTTTCCTTTAAGAGGATTAATACTTGCATCTACATCCAGAACACCGTTCTTTGGATTTCTGTCTTCCCATGAAGGACTGTTCCAGATTGTCTTGCTGATTTCTGAAGCATATTCTTCATAAGTTTCACCTGCTGGATGACGAAGATATAATTCATTTGGATGATTACTAAGTTTTGCACGGCTTCCATCATCTTTGTAAACTTCTGCCCAGTTTTCCTTTGCAAGAATACGTGAGTTGTAATCTGCAAAAAGACTCTGTTTTTTAGAAGCATGACTTGCAGCTAGTACTGCAGGATCTGAATATTTGTGGAAAGCAGGAATTGCATTCAATTCTTTTACATAACCCCAGATATTTGGATAATCCTGAATACGATGTTTTGTTGGTCCAACATTTTTGTAATAGCTTACATCCCAGCGGATCAGTGTTACATAAGCACGAATGTCACTGTCTGTAATAAAGTCTCCAAAAAGGAAACGGTTATTTGAAAGACGAACTTCCAGTTTGTCCAGACTTTCATAGAAATCATCAAAAGCTTCGTGGTGAGCTTCAGGACTCTGACAGAATGCCATTCTGTAATGGGCATTGTTGATGTGAGGGAAAAGCCAGTCGTTGAACTGGTCAATTTCCTTACGGTATGCCTTTGGATAAAGATCCGGAGCATCTGGTGCCTGGAATGGTCTGAACTGAACTTCAATGTAGTTTGTAAGACGATGATAGTCGTTGTTTACAGTTTTCTTTTCTTTGTAATCTGCAAAAGTTGGAGTTGTTGCACGACCTTTGAATTCAGGATTTGCATTGTGATAAAGTTGACTCAAGAAATAAACACCTGTACTTGGGTCTTTGAAATCTGCTTCGTTTCTAAAACCCCAACCGTACTTGTTGCTTACTCCTGTATGATCAACTCTGTAATCTTTAATAACATCCTGAAGTCCTAAAATTTCCCGTGCAATAAGAGGTCTGTTTGACCAGTTACATCCTGTTGCCCAGTAAACAATGAAACGATCCTTGTCTGCTTTAAGATCTCCTTCTTTATCTCCAAATGGCTGAATGAAAGCGTTAGGCTGACGAATAAAAGCTCCTCTTTCATCGATTTCGCTTATTGTTTCTTTTGGACGAGCTGCAGCTCCTGTTTCCTGTGCAAACTGTTCTGCAAGTTCATCTGTATATCGTTCTTCTGCAATATCCAGATTCTGGTTGTTCCCGCAACAGCTGCTTCCTCCTTTTACTAATGTTTCTACTGAATCTCCACATGCCATATTGGGCCTCCTTAAATTAATTATTCCCTACTGTTTTACTAGGTAATTAGAATATTACAGAATTCTTTTATTTGTTTGAAATACTAAATTTTAATGTTATGTAATAGGTTTTATTTATAACGCTATAAAACTTTCACCAAGGCTTCCAAGCCTTTTTCCAAATAGTCCCGACTGGTAGCTACATTAATTCTCTGGAACTTTTCACCTTCCTGTCCAAAAATGTTGCCCGGGTCCAGCCACAAATTTCCGTCCTCTGTAATACGGCGATTCAGCTCAGCATCATCGTAAGGAAGTGCAGAACAATCTATCCATAAAAGATAAGTTGCATCTGGCTTGCGGCATTTTAAAAGTCCTTTGGATTTTGTGTTGATGTAATTTACTGCAAAATCAAGATTACTGCTTATAAAATCATAAGCTTCTGAAAACCATTTTTCTCCGCAGGTATAAGCAGCTTCACAGGCAGTAAGTCCCAGAACACTTGGTTCGTCATAACCTGTTCTGTCCCGTTCAAGCCAGAATGCTTTGCGAAGATTTTCATCTGCAATAAAAATATTTGAAACCTGAAGTCCTGCCAGGTTAAAGCTTTTGCTTGGGCTAGTACAGGTCACAGTTATTTTTTCCACTTCTTTAGATAGGGATGCAAACACGGTATGAGTATTTGGCTTCCACACAAAATCAGCATGAATTTCATCACTAACAACTTTTACATTATGCTTAAGACAGATTTCTGAAATTTTAAAAAGCTCATCTTTTTTCCAGGATTTTCCACCCGGGTTATGAGGATTACACAAAAGGAAAAGTTTTACTTTATTGTCCACAATCTTCTTTTCAAAATCTTCGTAATCAACTGAATAATTGCCAAATCCATTTTCATCTTTTTTCCAAATCAGTGGAGAAGTCACAACCTTTCTGTCATTTTTTACAATCACATTTTTGAAAGGATAATAAACAGGTGTCTGAATTAAAATAGCATCCTCTTCCTTTGTAAAAGCTTTGATTGCCGTTGCTAAGGCAAATACAACGCCTGGAGTTTCAATAAGCCATTCTCTTCTTACTTCATACTGGTGATGATTTTTCATCCATGCAGAAACTGCTTCAAAGTAATGGCTTTTAATATTTGTGTAACCAAAAATTCCGTGATTCACCCGTTCATGAACTGCTTCGAGAATTTCTGGAGCAGTTTTAAAATCCATATCTGCAACCCAGTAGGAAAGACAGTCATCCTTATGACCGCGTTCCGTTGTAAAATCAAATTTTAAGCTGTCTGTATTTTTTCTGTTAACAAAAGAAAAGTCGTAGCTCATTTTATCCTCCATTTTTGCCCCTTAATTTAAAGCCTGTTCCAGATCTGCAATCAGTTCATCTGCATTTTCAATTCCAACGCTAAGTCTTAACAATTTATCATTAACACCAGCTTTTTCACGAAGTTCTTTTGGAATTGAATTATGGGTCTGAGTTACCGGATACGTAATAAGGCTCTGCACTCCACCAAGACTTTCTGCAAAACTTATTACCTTAAATCTGGAAAGAATTTCGGGAATCTTTTTTTCATCCTTAACGTAAAAACTGATCATTGCACCAAACCGTTTCGACTGATTTTTCTGAACCTCAAGTTCATCACCCGAAGCAAAACCTGCAAAGAAAACTTTTTCCACAGTCGGAACAGTTTTCAAAAAGTCGGCAATTTTTTCAGCGTTGTCACAGGATCTGTCCATACGCAAAGGAAGTGTTTTAATTCCACGAAGAACAAGCCAGCTGTCAAAAGGAGAAAGTGCTGCACCTTCGCTCATTGCCTGTGCTCTGAAAAATTCATCGTTTTCTTTTCCTGAATAACAAAGGAACCCTGCAAGCACATCATTGTGTCCACCAAGATATTTTGTTCCAGAATGAATAATACAATCCGCTCCAAATTTTTCTGGTTGCTGCAGATATGGCGAAAGGAATGTATTGTCCACACATAAAGTTCCGCCGTTTTTATGAATAAGGTCAGCACAGAATTTTATGTCTGTAATTCTCATCATTGGATTTGAAGGAGTTTCTATAAAGAGTGCTTTTGTTTCAGGTTTGATTGAAGCAAGAAGTTTTTCTTTATTGCTTGTATCCATAAATTCAAAGTTGATTCCGTAACGGCTGTAATGATTGAACATACGCCAGGTTCCACCGTAAAGGTCTTCGCTTACTAGAACATGGTCACCAGGAACAAATTGCTTTACCCAGGTAGAAATTGCAGCCATGCCGGAAGAAAAAGCAAGGCCATATTCAGTGTGTTCAAGAGCGGCCACAGTCTGTTCCAGTTCAAGGCGGGTCGGATTCAAGCCGCGACTATAATCAAAGCCCGAAGAATGATTTAAATCAGGATGTGCAAAAGTTGAAGACAAAACAATTGGTGTACTTAATGCACCAGTTTTACTTTCTGTTTTTGTCCAACCGTGAGCACAAAATGTTTCTATAGATATTTCTTTGTCCCAACAGGGACAGGGACTTTCTCCGTGTGCCCCGTTTCCATTTATACTTACACTCATAAGTTCTCCCATAAAATTTTTTATACATTTAATTTATTTACTTATGGGAACTTTGAATAATACTAAGTTTCAATTATGAGTCATAAGATTATCTTATACCTACCTAATAGATAGGCATATAGACAAAGGTTATAAATTTTTCCTATAATATTTATATGACACTACAGCAGCTAAAATATGTAATTGGCGTTTCTGAAATTGGATCATTAAATAAAGCCTCAGAAAAACTTTATGTTTCACAGCCTTCTCTTACTGCGGCAATTAAAGAAGTTGAAAGTGAATTCAATGTAAAACTTTTTAACCGCTCAAGCAAAGGAATCAGTCTGACAAACGAAGGTAAAGATTTTGTTCAGCATGCCCGTCAGATTTATGCACAATATGAAAGTCTCCTTGATGACTTTGATCCTTCAAAAAAACGAAAGAAGAAATTTGCCGTAAGCTGTCAGCATTATTCATTCTGTGTAAAATCTTTTATAAATCTGATGAAGAAATATGAAAAGGAAAATTCTTCTTCACAGTATGAATTTGCAATTAACGAAACAAGAACTCTAACTGTAGTTGATGATGTTTCAAATTTACGAAGCGAAATTGGAATTTTAAATCTTTCCAACTTCAACCGGTCCTACATCACAAAACTTTTAAAATCAAATGATCTTGTTTTTACTCCTCTTGTATCATGCAAAACTTATGTGTATCTCTGGAAAAAACATCCACTGGCAAAAAAAGAATCTCTCTGCTTTGAAGATTTAAAACCTTATCCTGTTTTAATGTTTGATCAAAATGCAATGAGTTCCCTTTATCTTACAGAAGAAATTTTTGCAGACCGGGATTACGACAAAATCATTAAAACAACAGACCGTGCTACAAACCTGAACCTTATGGCTGGAATGAATGCCTACTGTTTGTGTTCTGGAATTATCAGCAACGAATTGAATGGTAACGATTTTATTGCAGTGCCATTCCACGATAAAGAAAACTCTGATGATGTAATAGAAATTGGATACATTACAAAATCAAATGTTATTCTTTCTGAAGCAGGTGAAGACTACCTTAAAGAGCTGAAAAAATATTTAAAAACTACCCTTGCTTAATTTTTATAATTTTTCAGTTACAGTTTTCAAATCTGCCGGTGTATTTTTTACCGCAATCTGAAAATCATCTTCGTAAATAATTTCACCTGGCACCTGGTCGCATTCAGTTTTGTACAATTGTAATCCATATTTTGCGGCCATCGCTCTATAAAATGTCATCTGATTGTAAATATCATTTCCTTCCGGAGTGTTTTTAAACCATGTTGTTGCATGATCCGGATTTCCCTGCTCATAAAATGGAGGAACCGGCAGTATCTTTTCAAAATATTCCCGGTTTTTCCAGTATTCAGCAGTTTCTTCTTCTGTCAATGTTTTTGAATCTACCAGTTTTCCAACGGCTGTAAAAATTCCGCGAGGCTGCTGCGTAATCCATGCAATGTCTGCGGTGTGAACTCTGTAATATTTACTCATGATTTAATTATACGGGAGTTTGGATTTTTTTACATAAAGTTGTGATTTAAAAAATATGTAATATTATTATACAAACTTTGACTATTATATTTGACATTTATTTTCATTATGATTAATATTTAAGATATGAAAGAAACGATAAAAAAATTGCGAGAACAAAATAATTACTCTCAGTCAGCATTAGCAGAACTGCTTCATATTTCAAGACAAATGTATGTTAAATATGAAAATGGAGAAGTTGATCCACCTGTAAAAATTATTATGAAGTTATGCTCTATTTATAAAGTTTCTTATGATTTTATTATTGATAATAAACTTTTGGATATACAATCGACTGAGAAAAATGATGAAGTTTCCTATGATGATAATAATATCTATACATTAAAAATTGCCTCTCCAGCTCCACCATATGGCAGCTCTGTTAGTTATAAAAATAAAAGCACATGGTCTTTTGAAATGGTAGTTGAAGCATTGTGAAAAATTCCTGAAGAGCAGTTTTCTTCTATCCTTGCTTTTATTAATTTTCTGAATATGCAGAATCAGGAAATAAAGACAGCAAAACCATCTGTAATAAGTAATAAAGAAAAATCCAAAGAAAATTTTTTTAATCTGGCAGGGAAAATAGATCTTAATCAGGATGAATTAACAAAATTCAGGGAGAAGAGCCTTATATGATTTTAGTTGATTCAAATATTTTTATTGATTTTTGGAAAAATCCCCTGGAAACTCAAAAAGAGATTTTTCTTCATAATGAAATTGCAATCTGTGGGGTTGTAAAACCAGAATTAAAAATATTTCAAAATTAAGAGGAGGGAGATTTTATGCCAACACAAAATATCCAATTTCGCCTGCTAAAAGAAAAAGATTTACCATCCTTACTGGAACTTTACGTTCAACTAGATGAAAACAATAAGGATTTGACAGCTCAAGGCTCCCTGCCAGTGTGGGATGAAATTTCAAAAAATCCAAACATAAAATATTTTGGCGCAATTGATACTACCAATGGGGACAAAGTCGTTTCTACCTGTTATACAATAATTATTCCAAATCTTACTGCCCACGGCCGCTCCATCTGCTTTCTGGAAAATGTAGTTACAGATGCCGCATACCGCAAACAAGGATTAGGCCGTAAAGTTATAGAAATGGCCATTGAAGATGCAAAAGCTCACAACTGCTACAAGGTAATTTTACAAAGTAACTGCAAACGTACAGAAGCTCACAAGTTTTACGAAAATCTTGGATTTGACGGTAATTTGAAAAAAGCTTTCCAAAAAAATGTAAACCGAAAGTAGTTTCAACTGCTGAGGATTTACTATATTAAAAATGTTTAATTTATACTCCAAATTATTTTTTCAACTCTAATTTTTCCGCCAAGAAGAGTTTCAACTAATTCCCCTTTTGTTTTTCCGCTCCAATATTCTTTTGCCTGTGCAATTTTCTTTTCAAAACTGTCCCCATTTATCTGGGGAAGAAAAATTGCATCACCTGTAAAAGATTCAGCATCAGAAGTTAATTCAACTATCTGAAGTATTTTTCGATTAAAACTCTGAAAGTTTTCTTTCCATTTATATACTTCATCCATAGTTTTGCATACGTATAAACATTTTAATCGAGATGGCTTTTCAGGGAAATCTGTAAATCGAACTAATTCAGTTATAGTTTCCCGTACCGCCCGAGACTGATTGAATACATAATCCTGAATAACAAGTTTTCCGTTATCAGAATAATCATTTTCGTTCAGCACTTGAAAAACATCAGCACCATCATTTCGTCTGGCTTCTCTTTTCATCCAGAAATCATACAGGCGGTTGTAATTATCACCAGAAAAATCAATTATCTGTCCTTCATACATTGGTATTCTGGTTACAAGATGATAGTACTTCATAAGTTACTCTCCATAAATCCCACAGGAAGTTTGTCAATAAACATCATAAGATTTGCAGTTATTTTTTCAGATTCAGACAAAGATTTGAATGTGCCATTTTCATACAGTAAGTCCAAAACCATCATTGCAACCTGACTTCCAATAAACTGCTGAACGAAATCAACAATTACCAGATCCTGCATTTGTGATGGATAACTTTTTGCTACCACCATTGCCTGTTCCAAAGCATAATCTGCAAATTCATCCACAATTTCTTTATCCAAAGCTGGAATCATATTGTAAAAATCATCGTAAGAAGTTTTTGCCAGCATGATGTTGATTTTGCCATTTGCAGAAAGAAATTTGCGTTCATAAAGACGATTAAACTTTTCAGCATTGGCAGTTGTGTCGGAAATTGCTCCAGTTAAAACTTCGTAGATGTATTCATAATCTTCAGTTTTATTGTTCATCCATGCACCGGTTCTGTTATCAAAACGAGTATCTGCCGACCAGGAATAAATAGATGGATATTTTTGGGAATCTCTGGACATAATTCCGCAACAATTATAATCAACTTGATTTTCCTTCAAACTTAATTTGAAATCAGGATCAGAAATTTCTACATCTGTGAAAGCCTGAACAAAATAATCGCCGCCATCCAAAGTTTTTATTCTGTATTTTGCAACATCTTTTTCTACAGGAAGAACACATTTCTGGCAAATTCCATAAAAAATTGCAGCCGCTTCAAAAAGTTCTCTGTTACCCCCAGGAATGTAAACTTCAGTAAAATCTTTTACCGCAGCACGAACTTTTGGAACATATTTTTCCACCAGAATATTAGCCACTTTGATCTTTTGTTTCAGTATATTTTCTCCTAATTCCAAAGAAATGTTTTTTGGAGAAAATTTAACATAAGTTGTAAAACGCTTTTTTTCAGTTTCTACAAGAAAACCGTTTTCCGCCAGAAGATTGATTCTGTCTTCAAGAAAAACTGGAGTCATTCCCAGTTCTTCTGCAATTTCTTCCACTGTTTTTGGTTCGTAATAAACACTATATACAATATTCTGATTTAGTTTGTCCTGTAAATAAAATTCTGGACCACCATTAGTTCCAGGTTTTCCGCTGTGACCAAATCCATTAGCCTGAATAGGATTAATTCCCAAATTTCCAACTTTTCTTTCCATTGAAAAGCCCTCCTTTAAATCGTTACGAGCTTTATTCAAATGCCATTTTACAGTTCCTTCCGGCAAGTTCTGTTCTTTAGCAATTTGATGGATAGTTTTATCCTGGTAATAGAATGAATAGATGATTTTCCGCCGTGCTGAAGACAAAAATCCGATTTCTTTACGGAGTTTTTTCAACTCTTCTTCCGCTTCTCCAAAATCAATTTTGTCGTAATATGCCAAATCTAAACCATCAATTGCAACACCTTGTTTCTTTTTTGTTTCAGAAACATATTTTGCATAGGTATGCTGACAGATTCTCCAGACATAACCTTCCATATTTGCAATTTTGTCTGCCTGCAGCAATGAAAGGTATACTTCCTTTAGCATTTCACCACTTAATTCCTCTGCTTCGTCATAAGAAAATGATTTTTTTACAGCAAAACCGAAAATCTTTTTTGAGTACTCTACAATAATCTGATCAGTTGTTTTCTTATCCATTCTTAACGCGCTCTTTGCATATATAGTGCAGATAACTTAAAAAAGGTTGGCAAAAAAAATTAATTTTTTTTACACCGCAATCAATCCGTCTTTACTGGTAATTAAAAATAATCGCAGACCACCAATTTGAGGTAAAGTTACAATGGCTTCCTGTTCTGCAAAAAGATTTATTACCATAATTTTATCGTACTGAACTGTAATCACATTGGCAATAAAGTCGTCCTTTGTCATTGGATGATTAAACTTAACGGAAAATTGTCCGTCAAATTCTGAAATTATTGGTTCGTATTTTTTTTCATCAGACCGTTTAGCTTCAACTGCCACCAGTTTATTTCCACAGCAGCTGATTTCAATTTCTTTTACACTGGTAACAAGATTTCCGCAGGTTGGACAACGATAGAATTTTACCCGATTCATATTTCCTGCAATATCCGGGCTTTTTACAATTGATCCTCGTAAAATACTTTGAATGTCAATTTCCAGCACTTTTGAAAGCTGAGATAAAAGTGTAATATCTGGACAACCGTGACCAGTTTCCCATTTACACACAGCCTTGTCTGTAACTGAAATTGCTTCTGCCAGCTGTTTCTGGGTCAGACCTTTTTTTATTCGTGCAGCTTTAATTATTGCTCCAGTTTTTTCCGGATTCACGAGTTTACTCCTTTTATGTATTCTTCTTTTGGAATCATAAGACTCTGAAGTTCTGTAATTGTTTCTGTCTTCAAAGCAAAAGACTTACCATATTCTTCCCCAGCCCGTTCAAAACTTTCCCGCTTTGGTTTTGTTACAGGTTCGGCTTCTGGAATATTCAAAAGTGGAGTTTCTGGAACAAACACCTGAGTCAGATTTCCAAAGGCAAGTTCACATTGTCTCTGCACCGCTTCGAAATTGTGCTCATAATTTGGAAATCCGCAGCCACAGATTACCATTGCATGAATCTTAGAAAAATCTACAGTCGAAAGATGACGGGTTCCGTCCCCATTTTTTGCTGAAAGTAAAGTCTCCAATTTTTTTCTTTAAAAATTTGGGTAGTGTACACTACCCAAAGGAATTGAAAAATTCCTTTGGGCGAAGTCTTGTTTCACTCGACTTCGCCCAAATTAACGAATAAAAATTATTGGAGGATTTGTTTATGGATAAAGAAATGAAGGATTTGTACAACTCTATGTCACCAGAAGAGAAGCAAAAGTATCAAAGAGAAATGCAAAAGCAATTTAATGAAACTGGAAAACAGGTTGGAAATGCATTAAAAAATGAAGTTCACAAAAGTGGTATTGTTGGGACAATTTTTAAGGCAGCTTTAGCAATTCTTCTTAGTGGAAAATAAGAGGTTAATATGGGTATTAAAGAACTTCTTTTTGGTGGTTATCAAGACACAGTTAATGACGTAGTTGGGAATAGTTATAGAAATGAATATTTTAAAAGATATTCACCGCCATATGTATGTAAAATGTGTGGAAAAACATTTCCCGAAGCAACAAGAGATTGCACAGTTGACCATATTATTCCTCAGCATTTAGGTGGAACAAATGCAATGACTAATCTGCAAATTCTTTGTCAAAGTTGCAATTCAAAAAAGAATGCAACGTTATCAATGCTAACGGTGAAATATTCTGGAGATGCTTTGATACGAGAAATTAAAAGGATGTTTCAAAAATAATATGGCATTGATAATTGTTTCCATTGTAATTTTCCTATTATCGATTGTTTTACTTAAGAAAAAATGTTTTGGGATTTTATTTATTTTAATTGGAGTACTTTTGTTCCAAATTAATTTCTTTCTATGCTTAATTGCTGCAATAATAGGGTTAATCCTTCTTGTAATAGTACCGAGGTAGTTATGGATATTGTTTATGAAAATTTTCTGAATAGTTTTCATCGAGAAAAACAAGGAGTAGATAATGAAATTGTAAAATTCTCTGATTTTTTTAAAATCGAAGGAGAATTTTTTTCAGAAATCAATAAGAAAGATATATCTATTACAAAATTGAATGATGGGAAATTTTTTGTTTCAAATTGCAAAGATAAAGGTTTTTTTGTTGAGAAGAACTCAAATATTGATAAGGTTATTGATGTTTCAATTGATTACAAAAAACTTCAAAAAAATATTGGAAAAATAACTGATATATATGGATTTACAAACAGATATTTTGAAAATATTTTTGAACTATTTTCAAATGACAGTGATTCAAAAGGTTTAGGAGAATTTACATCTGAATTTCTTGCTCGCTCTCATAATAAACCAATAATTGGAAAAATTGATATAGAAAATTTTTACACTATTGGATATGAAGGAAACGGAAATAGAATTCTCTTGGATAAAGATAATCAAATCTATATTTATGCTCATGATTTAGCAACACGGTATTATCAGAAAATAGACAATATACCGCAAAATACAATTCTGATTATTCCAAATTTGCTGACGTTAAATGATTTTGTAAGCAGCTTTTTTACTGAATTTTTAAATTAATAAAAAAGTGAACATCTAAAAATTGTTTACAACTTTTAGATGTTCACTTTACATACTTTACTTTATTATTTTTTTCCTTTCAGTTTGCCAGTGATTTCTGACAGAGGGGTCTATCCCCATTGTTCCATAAATTTTTACTGCACTGCAATTAATCCATCTTTGCTGGTAATAAGATAAATCCTTAAGCCACCAATTTGAGGCAGAGTTACAATTGCTTCCTGCTCTGCAAAAAGATTTATTACAAGAATTTTGTCATACTGAACGGCAATCACATTGGCAATGTAATCATCTTTAGTCATTGGGTGTTCGAACTTCACGGAAAATTGTCCGTCAAATTCTGAAATTATTGGTTCGTATTTTTTTTCATCAGACCGTTTAGCTTCAACTGCCACCAGTTTATTTCCACAGCAGCTGATTTCAATTTCTTTTACACTGGTAACAAGATTTCCGCAGGTTGGACAACGATAGAATTTTACCCGATTCATATTTCCTGCAATATCCGGGCTTTTTACAATTGATCCTCGTAAAATACTTTGAATGTCAATTTCCAGCACTTTTGAAAGCTGAGATAAAAGTGTAATATCTGGACAACCGTGACCAGTTTCCCATTTACACACAGCCTTGTCTGTAACTGAAATTGCTTCTGCCAGCTGTTTCTGGGTCAGACCTTTTTTTATTCGTGCAGCTTTAATTATTGCTCCAGTTTTTTCCGGATTCACGAGTTTACTCCTTTTATGTATTCTTCTTTTGGAATCATAAGACTCTGAAGTTCTGTAATTGTTTCTGTCTTCAAAGCAAAAGACTTACCATATTCTTCCCCAGCCCGTTCAAAACTTTCCCGCTTTGGTTTTGTTACAGGTTCGGCTTCTGGAATATTCAAAAGTGGAGTTTCTGGAACAAACACCTGAGTCAGATTTCCAAAGGCAAGTTCACATTGTCTCTGCACCGCTTCGAAATTGTGCTCATAATTTGGAAATCCGCAGCCACAGATTACCAGTGCATGAATCTTAGAAAAATCTACAGTTGAAAGATGACGGGTTCCGTCCCCTGTATCTTCCATTTTCTTCTGAATCAGCGGAATAGTTCTGTCCAGCACTGCCTTAAGATGACTTGGCATTCCGTAACAATACAAAGGAAAACTCCAGATTATCAAATCAGCCTTAGGATAAAGATCCAGAATTTCGTTCTGATCATCCTTAATAACGCACTGTCCGTTCTGAATCTGCCAGCACCCAAAGCATCCACGGCAAGAAGCAATATTTTTTTTGATAACATCAATAATTTTTATATTGTGATTTCCAGTTTTTTCTATTCCTTTCAAAAAAGCCCGGGTTAAAACCATTGTGTCACTTTTTTCTTTTGGGCTTCCGTTTAATACAAGAATATTCATTTTTTCCTCCGATATTCCACCTGCGCGCACTGGGAACTATTTATAAGGAAATTGTAATAAGGATGAGATGATTAGTAAATCTACGGGGAGTAGATTTTAAAAAATCAAGAGGAAGTTCTCCTGCATTTGTTAGCCCTGCAATTGGTATTCAGAATCAAACTTCGCCCCAGGACAAATAACCATTGCAGGAACCCATTCACCGCCAATTTTGTAGCAGGATTTATAATATCCATTCCAGCAGGCGGTATAGACCAGACTCATTACAAATGCATCGGCACAAAGCTGGTATTTTAAAGATTCTGGAACCATTTCTTTAAGATGTTTTGGTGGTTCTACAGGATTTACCAGAAGTTCTTCCAGTTCAGAGTGAAAAGTTTCGGCAAAATCTAAAATGCCATTGTGAATTATGGTTTCAAAAAGTTCTTTAGATTCTTCATCTTCCAAAACTGGCAGATTTAATACAATTAGTTTAGAATTTTCATCATCTGGATTTTCCGGATCGGGAACTTTTCCAATAAAATTGTATTTTTGGTAGCGTTCAATCACTTCCAGATCAAAAAATTGAGGAGCAATCAATGGAATATCAACCTCTTCCTCTTTATATAAAGCATAAGCAACCTTCAAAAACTGAGTTCCGCTTAAAGGGAAAAATTGACTCCAAGTAAAACCTGCAACCACATCGTAAGCCATAAACTGCAAATCTTTTAAGCCTTTGTAAAACCCGGTAGAAACTACATGACAACCATTCAATTTGCAAAGATCATGGCCTTTTACATAATCCCAATCAGGTTCGTATTCCAAAGGCTGAGCAAATCCGTAAGCATAACCCTGCCAGCCGCTTTTATGTTTTATGGACATTACATCAGGTTTTTCAAATTTCTTAGCCTTAACTTCCCGAGTAGCTTCCTGAATCATGTAAATTGCACAGAACTGAATCAAACTTGCCTGCTGACGTTCATTCATCTTTTTGTAATAATCTTTCTGACGAATCTGCTCCAGATATTCTTCCATTTTTGGCCACATTTTTGCTGCATATTTTTCTGCTACAGCTTTGTCGTTATCATAAGCTTTGAATTTTTCTTCCTGACTGAAAATCAGAAAAGTTGTATAAACCTTATCTCCAACGCGAGCCATAAAATCGTAGGAAATAAGTTCTTCTACAATAGGCTCAACATAAGCTGCAGCAATTCCAATGGCTTTTGACAGTTCTGTGATAGTAACAGGTTTTTTGTATGCTAAAATCAAAATGTTCTGCTGAATTCTACGGGTCCAGTCATTTGTATAAAAGGCACTGCAACGTTCTTCCAATTCACCATAAACCCATATATTAAGACTTTCCGGTTCGTAACTTTGTTTTTCGAATTTTTCCATTTCAATCTTCTCCATTTCAGTTTTTACATTTTGACGAGCGGTGTTCATTCGGGATTTTACAGTGTTCACATTCAGTCCCAGTTCACTTGCAATCTGATTCACATTTTTACCATGGATAAAATGCTTTACCAGAACTTCCCTGTAATTTTTGGAAAGAATTGCAATGCAGTTTCGGATATTTTCTTCATCTTCCTTTCTGATGATTTTATCCAAGGTAGATTCTTCTTTACTGGCAAAATCGAATTTTGGAATTACACCGTAACTGATGGTAGGCTTTGCATATTTTGAACGAAGACCGTCATTAAACTTGTGATTCAACACTCCGGAAAGATAGGCCTTAGGATTTTCAATTTCCCGCCCATCTTCCAAAGCTGCATAAGTTGAAATTAAAGTTTCCGAAACCAGATCTTCAGCCTGCTCAAAATTCCCGCATTTTTTTAGGGCAAGATGTAAGAGAAAATCTGCATATTCGGTCAGCTGTTTTTTTGTCATATCTTTATTCTACCATACAAGTGAAATTCTGAAACATATTCAGAAAGACATCATGTAAACAATGGGGACAGTCCCTGTTTGCTCGTTTTAATATATGTCGGAGAATTGCAGATTTGGGTCGGTGAATTTTGCAATTTTCTTACAAATTTTACACCGAATACCAGCCGTGAATTGTGCTTTCAACAAAATCTTCCGGTCCGCTGATAATTGCCCGCATCTTTCCATTATTATATTCCATTTTATAGGTAGCAGATGAGCAATTATTCATAGCAGCACAAAAATAATCGTTAAAGTCTTTCATTTCTTCTGGTTTAAGATTCAAATCTAAAATACTGCAAATCTGATTTTCGGATTTTTCTGATTCTGCCATAAAATCATAAACCACATGATTGTTTTTAGTCTTTATTCCAGGCTGAACATTAGGATCCGAAATAAAAGCTTCAAATTCTTCTGGAGTAAATTGCCAGATTCCATCAATTTTTTCGCCGCACAACTGACCCGAAAGAATATAATTTCTTAAGCTTCGAGTTGTAAATCCAGTCATCTGTGAAAGTTCGTTTATTGTGTAGAATTCTTTTTCCATAGTAATTCCTTGTTTCATTAAGTTTTTTTGATTTCGAAATCCTGATTTAAGAATAAATTGATTAATGAACAAAATCAATTTGAAAAAAGACGAGTTTTTCATAGTGATGATTCAAATCACTTTTGTTGACTTACTTCTGATTATCTTATTAAACTCTAGATGAACTTAAAAATGAAAAAGATTTTATTTATGTCTGGTTTTGAAAAAAGCTCATGATTTATTCCTATACTTCAAAATCAATCTAATTTATTTTACATTGCTAGTATATTTTATTTGACTTAACAATTCTTCCTTGTTATATTAGAAACATGAAAGAAACCTTAAAAGCTCTTCGTGAACAGTTCAATTATTCTCAGAATTCGGTTGCAAAATTTCTTGGCATTTCCCGTCAGATGTATATCAAATACGAAAATGGGGAAGCTGATCCTCCTGTAAAAATTATTGTTGCCCTTAGCGGGTTATACAAAGTTCCTTATGACTTTTTGATTGATAATAAAATTACCCGGCAAGTTTCTGAAAATAATCATAGAAATGTAACATACAAATATCCTGAAGAAACTACCCTTGCAGTAGCAGATTCCAAGGCTGTTTATTGTGTGGAAGATTCTTATTCTGCTTCAATAATCAGTATGTTTTCAAAACTTACATTTATGAAACAACTTGACGTTTTTTCCGAACTTGCGGGAATTATTCAAAAATCAAGTAAAGAAGAAGCTTACACAAGATTAGAAACTAAAAAAGAAAAAAGTTCGCTGGAGAAATTCTTTGAAATTACTGAAAAACAGGCTGGAAATTCAGGTGGATGGAAATGGAATAGGGAGGAATTATATGACAGAGAAATTTGTAAACACAGAGACGAAAGATAAAGTGTTTTTTGATTCAAACATTTTTGTTTATACAATGGACAATAATGATCCGCAAAAAAAAGAGATTGCAAGTAATTTAATTAAAGAATATGAAAATTCAGATAAAGTAGTAATTTCAACTCAAAATTTGCAGGAATTTTACAGTGCTTCTACAAAAAAATTACGTATTGAAAAAAATGTTGTTAAATCTGCAATTGATTATTTATCGAAATCTTTTCCTGTAGTTCAGGTTTCCATTCCAATTATCTTAAAAGCAATTGATATTCAAATAAAATATCAACTGGGCTTTTACGATTCGTTAATTCTTTCAACGGCAAGTTACGAAAACTGTGTTGTCTGTTATTCAGAAGATTTAACTGATGGTCAGATTGTGGATGGTGTAAAAGTAATAAATCCTTTTTGTGCGTAAGATTTTCAAAAGGAAAGTTTCAATCTTAAAGATTCATAACCATTCCTGATTCAGAAGCTGTAAAACCTAATGATTCATATAAAGGTCGTCCCATTTCCGTAGCGTCCAGACTGATTTCCGTACAACCTTTTTTCTTTGCTTCATCAATCAAAAGTTGAACCATTTGTTTTGCAATGCCCAGACCTCTATATTCTTTCCGGGTATAAACATTCATTAAATGAGAACGATTTCCTGTAGGATGAGAAAAAGTCGGCATTATCCAGATATAAGACATACTGGCACAACCAATTACCTCTTTTCCGTCAAAAGCCAGCACTGTTGTTTGATTTCCACTTTCAAAATATTTTCTGCTTTCGGTCACAAATGAATCATCATACAAATATTCATCTGAAAGATTATTTACAACTCTAAGCATTTCAAGACGAATTTTCATCGCAAGTTCTATATCTGATTTGTCCGCTTTTTTGTATGTAATTGTTCGATTTTTCATAATATTCCGATTTTATATAAATCTTATTCCCAAAAAGTAATATATTCCTGATCTGACAGAGCCTGGTAAAAATTTATCTGCATTTCAATTTCTTCTGTAATTATTTTCTTTGCAGTTTCAGTTCCAAATTCCTGATTATCACGATGCCATTTATAATAACCGATTTTATCCCAGATAAAATTAAGTCTTTCCTGATGTTCCATTTTTGAAATATTACTTTTTTCTAAAGCAAGAGCAATTTTATATGGACCAAAACGATCAATATCATCTGCATTTCCAACTGTTAAAGAAAAGGCATTTCTGTCTCCTTCAATTTCAGTTTTTCCAGATTGATGAATTGCAATTCCAAAAACCATATCTTCCAGAAGTTTTCCAGAATAACCAAGACTTTCTAAAAAAGGACGAACAATTTCAGCTCCAACTGGACCATGCATTTTCATGTTGTTTCCTTCCTGAAGTTCATCATCAGAATAACCTATATCATGAAGTAAACATGCAATCTGAATGGCTTCTTTATGTTCTTCATCAAAACCTTCGCTTTCTGCAATTTTTAATCCAGCCTTACATACTCTTATTGAATGTTCAATGCGATATCTTTTTCGTCCGGCATTTTCTGGTTTCTTATAATATTCTGATTTTTCAAAAGCTTCCTGTAGATATGAATAGGCTTTTTGTAATTTATCTGTCATTTCTATGCCCTCCATTGTTTTTATTGTAATAGCAATTTTTATTTTTTTAAATCTGTCTGATTAATAAAACCTTTTGATACATCGTAATAAAATTTATTTAATGATAAGTTTTTTTGTAGAACTCAAAATTAACTTTTGTAACTGAACCATGTTCTAATTCTTCAATTAGAGATTCTATAATTCAGCTTTTTGATGGAAACTGGAAGTCATTAACTCTTTCTGGATCTATTGATAAAGGTACTGTGTCTGGACAAAATATTAATCTTCCTTCTAAAACAGGAACTTTTGTCTATACAATCAAGGACCCTCTAGAAGTAAAAAATGGTCTTGTTATACAATGTTATGGAGTTAAGATTATTAAAATAACTCCCACTGAATAGAAAATAAAAGATTAAAAAAAAGAGATTTAAAAAATGACACTAATTGCTACTGGAAATACAGCTGAAGTTTTTGACATGGAAGATGGTACTGTCTGCAAATTGTTTAAACAAGGTTACGATAAATCTTCCATTCAACTGGAAATAATTAACACACAAATCATAAATAAAACTGCACTGAACACAGCAAAGTTTTTTAAGCAGATTGAAATTGAAGATCGAACCGGAATTATTTATTCAAAAGTTGATGGTAAATCTTTGCTCCAGGAAGCAGAAACCTGCCAGACTCCAGAACAGATTACTTCACTTTTACAGGATCTGACAAACTTGCAAAAGCAGCTTCATACAAACAACACAACCGAAGGAATTTCTTACAAAGATTATCTTTCTTTTTTCAACTGTAAAAATATTGAAAATCTCCCGGAAGGAAACACCATTTGTCACGGAGATTTTCATCCTGGAAACATAATCCGTACTGAAGAAAACAAACTGGTTTTAATTGATTTTATGAATCTTTGCCGTGGTCCAAAAGAATATGATATTGCCAGAACTTATGTGCTTCTTACAGAATACATTCCAGACCCACAGCTTAAAGCCTTTATTGGAAACACTTATCTTAGTCTGATGGAAACAGATTTTTCAAAAGTCCAACTATTTCTGGCAGCTGTAGAAAATTGCCGTAAACAGGAAATGCTTTAATTTTTACAAAGCTTACCAATTGTACCAGCTGTTCTGATTGTAAGTTTTTCTCCAATTCCGGCAGCGGCAGTTTTTTTCCACCAGTTGCACTTCTGATATTTGGTTCTGTCAAAAGTCCAGAAAATTACATTTTTATAAATCTGAATTTGTTCCAGTTCATTTGAAGGTTCACCAACCAGATGGCAAACATCTTCAGGAGAATCATCTGTCAAAACAAAAATCAGATTGTCGTATTTTTCTTTATTACCAGAATTCCACCAGGCAGGAGCATTCTCTAAAATCTCTTTCAAAGTTTCTAGTTCAATTACATAAACTGGAATCTCAAGTCCAAATTTCTGGAAAATCAAATTTTCAATTACTTTCTTCGGTTCAATTTCTTCACAGGAAAAAATAACATTTCCGCTGTTCAAATAAGTTGAAACTTCCATAAAACCGGCAGCTTCAAATTCCGCCTTAAGTTTTGCCATTTCAATCTTATTTTTTCCACTGATGTTTATTCCTCGTAAAAAGGCTGCATAGTTTTTCATCTATCTTTCCGTTTATTCCCCAGCTGGAATTTCACTGTTTAATGATTTATTTCTGTAATTCAAATTTGTACGCAAAGAATAACCTTGCTTTTCCCAGAAGGCGTTTCCCTTTTCATTATCGTTAAAAACCAAAATGAAAATTTTCTGAATGCCTTCTTTATGTAATGCTTCTTCAGCTGACTTCACCAACTGACTTCCAATTCCGCCCCGCTGAACTTTTGGATTTACACAAAGATGATGAACAATTCCTCTGCGTCCATCGTGGCCACTTAAAATTACTCCAATCAGTTCTCCATTTTCTGAAACTGCCTTAAAACAAGTTGCAGGATTTCTGCGTAAATATCGTTCAATTCCTTCCCGGCTGTCATCAACAGGATTAAGTGCACGTTTACTCATACCCACACTATTCCAAAGTTCAGAAATTGAATCATAATCTTCTATTAATAATGATAAAATTTTTACTGACATAATCTTCTCCAATTCGTTCGTCCAAGCGAACATGTCTAATAAACAGAGTTTTTATAAAACTCGAATTAAAAAAATGGGAATTTCTAAAATTCTTTCAAAAAAATTTACATTATTTCTTTTAAAATTGGTTCAATAAACTTTTTGTCAGAAATATCGTAAGATTTAGAAATCAATTCAGCTTTTTTAAGTTCATCTTCTGTAGCATCTTTTTTCGATGCCAAAGCCTTTGACAGCATTTTCATAGCAAATCTTGAAGGCCCTTTCATTTTGTCATAATTAATTCCACCCGGGCAGTAGAAAAGTTTTGCCATTGATTTTTCTTCTTCTGTAAAAACACCATCCATAGCAGCTTTAAGTTCTTCTGCTTCGGCTGGTGTTGCTCCAACTGCAAATACAACAAGTTTTTTTCCTGCTGCAGATAAGGCTGGCATTTGTTTTTTAAACCAGGAAAGTTTTGTAATGCTTCCAGCCAAACACCAGCCGCCAAATACTATTGAATCGTAATCCATAAGATTTAATTTTGCTGCTTTTTTAAATTCTACACATTCACAACCGGCAGATTCACTTATCCATTCTGCATATTTTTTTGTAAAACCTGTCTGACTGTTATAAATAACTACTGCTTTCATTTTTACCTTCCTTAAAATTGTAAACCGCAAGTTGTTTCAACAACTGAGGATTTTTAATTCGTTCGCGAAAGCGAACATGTTCAATAAACATAGTTTTGAAAAATCTCAAGTTAAAATCAACGACGATATTTTAGCCGTTGATTTTATACCCTCATATATTTTTTATATTTTTTTCCATTCTGGAAATAATTTTATAAACTGTTTTAATTTCTTCATCTGAAATGTCTTTATACAAAAGCTGCATAAATTCCATTTCTTTCTGACTATATTTTTCTGCCATTGGCTTTAACTTTTCTGTAGGATAAATTCTTTGCTTACGTTTGTCGTTTTCATCCTGAACTAAAACTACCAGTTCTTTTTTGCAAAGACTGTTCAATATTTCTTTTACATTTTGACGGGAACAGCCCATAGTTTCTGCCATTTCATTTGCAGTTGGAGCTGTATCTGGATACAACTTCATGCAAGCCAGCAAAAAAAATTGTTTACAGGTTATTTCTTCATAAAAAGAATCTCCTTTGGCCTGAAGTCTGTTCATAAATGCAAAAAGCAAACCAAACAATCCCATTTGAGGCGGCATAAATTTCAGTACTTCGTCAGTATTAATTTTCATTATATGCAATATATTGCTTATTATATTTAAAGTCAATTTATTTCATTCAGTTTCTTTTGTTTTTTTAATGATTTAATTTTTCAAATGTATCCAGAATATCTTTTTCAATTCCTTTACCAGAAAATGATTGGTTTAAATAAAGTTGTGTAATTTCCGGTTTTTGATGCTCATAATTTATTACAAGTATTCCAATTGAGTTTTGTTCATTTTGAATAACAAATTCTGCCATTAATGGATTTTGACGAATTTGTTCTCCAGAAAGACTGGAATCTGCATTTTTTAAGATTGTATCAAAAAGCACTGGTTTTTCTTCTGCCCGAATTAAATGATATCCATTATTTTTTTCATCAGGATTTGAATACATAAACTGACATGGAACCCAAGCTTTTGTCCATGCTTCAAACTGATTTTCATATTCTTCTGGAGGATTTTGAGGAATGCCATCTGTAATTTCATAAGGTTCTTCAAAAATTCCAGGATAATTCATTCCATTTTTTTCAAATTCATAAATCATATAAGGATCCCAGGAATTTCCTTCAGCATCTGTGATTCCCCGTTCTTTGCAGCGAATAAAACCTTGTTTTGGATAATAATCTGGTTCTCCAACAATCAAAACTCCTGGAAAACCTGCATTTTTTACCAGAGGCAAAGTTTCTTCCATCAATTTTTTTCCAATTCCAAAATTTCTGTATTTATGACTTACACACAATGGTCCAAAACTGGCAATTTGAATTTCTTTTCCATCAGGTTGAATAATTTTTGCCTTAAAATACATAATTACACCGGCAATTTTTCCATCAACAACCGCAATTCTACTTAATTCAGGTAACCAGGCAGAATTCTTTCTCATAAGATGAATCATATAATGCTCATTACATCCTGGTTGATATTTATTCCAGAAAGATTCACGTACCATTTTTTCAGTTTCAAAATAATCTTTTTCTGTTTCTGATCTAATTTCAATTTTCATTTTATCTTCCAATATAGTTTTTATTTTATCATACAAAAGAAAACCTACATTATAAATAAAGTAATAGTTTAAAAAAAAGAAAGCGCAACGAAGGGGTTTCATCACGCTTTCTAAAAAAAAGTCGATTTAGGAGATAATCATTTTTTTTTGTGAAAAATTATTTTAATATTTCTTTCATAACTTTGATGAACTTATCGTTCATTTCTGCAGTACCAATGCTGACACGGTTCATTCCAACTGGAGCACCAATTAAAATTTTCTGTTCAGCAAGTTTTGCATAAATTTCTGTGTTTTCAAGTTTTGGTGCCTTAAACAAAATAAAGTTTGTCTGGCTTTCGTAAACTTTACAACCAAGAGCTTCTAATTCTGCTGTAAGTTTATCTCTTTCGATAGCATTTAATGCAGCAATTTTATTAATATATTCCTGATCTTTTATTGCTTCTGCAGCCATCATCTGACCAAGGAAACTGATGTTCCATGCTGCACCAGATTTTCCTAAATAAGAAATTAAATCTGGATTTCCTGCTGCAACACCAATACGAAGACCTGCCATTCCGTATGCCTTTGAGAAAGTTTTCAAAACTAAAAGAGGTTTTTCATAACCTTCGTTTATAAGTTTAATCATACTGTAAGTTTCAGGACGACTAACAAATTCAAGATAAGCTTCATCAATAACAACTAAAACTGATTCTGGAACTTTTTTAATAAAAGCTTCAAGTTTAGCAGAATCTGTAAATGTTCCTGTTGGGTTATTTGGATTACATACTACAATCATTTTTGTTTTAGAAGTGATTGCTCCAAGCATTGCATCCAAATCATATTTCATATCTGCATCAAGTGGAATCATTACTGGTGTAGCACCTGCAACGTTTACTGTATCACGGAAGGCTTCGTAACTTGGATCTCCAAGAATAACTTCGTCTCCTGAATTAAGGAAAACTTCTCCAAGAATATTAATAAGTGAACTTGAACCAGTTGCTGTACAAACGTGCATCATATCTGGAAGTCCGTGAAGTTTTGCAAAATTTGTTTTAAGTTCTACAGAGAACCAGTCAGGATAAATATTTGGTCTTTTACATGCTTCTTCCAAAGCTTTAATTGCCTTTGGACTTGGACCATAAGGACTTTCATTATAATTCAAACGATAAATATCTGGAGTTGTGTAACTACTTACTGGCTGACGAGCCGCTCTTTTACTTTCTGGTAATGCCTTAATTGAATCTCTTAATAATGTTCTGTAATCCATTTTTTTCTCCTGTGTAAGCTCGCCAGTCAGAGCGAGCGGTGTAGTTAATCTTTCTTTTGATGTTTTGGAGTTTATAAAATCCAGTTTCAAAATCCTATAAAAAGGCTACAAAAGTTTTTTAGGATTTTTTGTAGCTTTTACAATTTTTATTAAGAAAAATTGACTTTCATCATCTTAAATCAATAAGATGTGAAAAACTTTTTAAGGAAAATTTTACGGAGGCCACAGATTATGGAAGCAGAACTTATAGAACCAAAAATTAAATTTGACAGGAAGTTCCTGATAAAACTTGTATTGCCTCTTGTAATTGAACAGATTCTGGCAGTTACAGTTGGTATGGCTGACATGATAATGGTATCTGGAGCCGGAGAAACTGCAGTTTCGGGTGTTTCATTAGTAAATACAATTTCAAATCTTTTGATTTATGTGTTTACTGCTCTGGCAACTGGTGGCGCAGTAGTTGCATCTCAGGCAATTGGAGCTAAACAAAAAGACACAGCAAATACAGTTTCAAATCAGTTGATTTTGATTTGTTTTGCATTTGCTATTGTAATTACAGCAGTTTGTCTTTTATTAAACCGACAGATTCTGGGCTTAATTTATGGAAATGTTGAACAGGCTGTTATGGAAAATGCAGTAATTTATTTTTACATTACCGCCCTTTCTTTTCCTTTTGTCTCGGTATATTACGGAGCAACTGCTCTTTTTAGATCTATGGGAAATTCAAAATTAAGCATGTACGTTTCTACAATTATGAACGTTTTGAACATTATTGGAAATGCAATTTTTGTTTTTGGATTTAACATGGGAATTGCAGGTGTTGGTTATGCAACTTTAATTAGCCGTGCCGTTGCAGGTGTAATTGTAATTTTTGTTTTACGAGACCAGAAGCTGGATCTTCATATTGATAAATACATGAGACTTGGTTTTAACTGGGGAATTCAGAAAAAAATTCTTGCACTTGGTATTCCAAGCGGTGTTGATAATGCCATGTTCCAGATTGGCAAACTTTTTACACAGGCTCTTATTGCAAGTTTTGGAACTGCCAGTATTGCTGCAAACGCTACCGCCAGTACAATTGAACTTTTAGCAACAATTCCGGCCTCTGCAACCGGACTTGCCATAACTACAATTGTTGGTCAGTGTGTAGGCGCTGGAGATTATACCTCTGCAAAAAATTATACTAAAAAGCTGATGTTCTGGGCTTACGTAATGTTGTGGATTGAAAATCTGTTTATTGTAATTCTAACACCAACAATTGCCAGCTGGTATCAACTTTCGGCAGAAGGAGACCGATTGGCAAGAATTTTAATGTGGTACCATTCTGCATGTTGTGTTGTTATGTGGCCTGCTGCCTGGTCTTTACCTGCAGTTTTAAGAGCATCTGGAGATGTAAAATTCCTTATGACTTCTTCAATCATAATCATGTGGATATTCAGAATTGGTTTTGCTTACCTTTTGACCTGGATAAACGGATTGTTAGGTTCTCCAATTCCAGGTGTACTTTGTGTATGGATTGCCATGACAATAGACTGGTTTGCCCGCTGTGTAACAAATCTATGGCGTTTAAAAAGCGGCAAATGGATGAAAAAAGCTGTAGTTTAACTTTTTTAAGGAGAAAAATATGGAATATACAACTTTAAATAACGGACTTCTTATGCCTGTAATTGGTTTTGGAACTGTAGGCCTTAATGATGATGCAGGAGAAAAAATAATAATTGAGGCAATTCAGTCTGGTTATGAAATGATTGATACAGCAAAAATGTATGGCAATGAAAAGATTGTTGGTAAAGCCATAAAACAATGTGGAATTGCCAGAGAAAAATTGTTTATTACAACAAAATTAAATGAACCATACAACAGTTATGAACTGGCAAAAAACGGCATTGAACAATCTCTGGAAGATTTGCAGTTAGATTATATTGATTTGTTTTTAATTCATGAGCCATATACTAACGCTTTAGAAATGTACAAGGCTCTATGTGAAGCTTTTGAAAAAGGAATTATTAAAGCAATTGGTATTTCAAACTTTAACATTCGTCGATATAAAGAATTTATTAAAGAATGCCAGATTATTCCTGCAGTAAATCAGATTGAATCCAATGTTTTCTATCCTCAACTTGAACTGGTAAAATTAATGAAAGAAAACGGAACTTTAGCAGAAGCCTGGAGTCCATTTGCCAGTGGAAAAAAATCTATAAATGATAATATAATATTATGCGAGATTTCTTCAAAATATGATAAAACTCCAAATCAGATTGCGTTACGATATCTGATTCAAAATGGAATTATGGCTATTCCAAAATCTACAAATCTTCAGAGAATTAAACAGAATCTGGATATTTTCGATTTTGAATTAAGTCAAATTGATATGGATATAATTAAAACTCTGGATGGAAAAAAATCTTTTGCATCTTGGATGAAAGATTGGGAATAACAGGATAGAAATGTTTCTGACAAAACTAAAAAACAATAAAACTGATTATGTTCATGTAATTTCTGCTCTGGAACATCCAAAAAAACTTATTATTTCCAAATTTTCTGATGCTGTAATAATTCATTGTACTACAAGCAACGTGCATATTGTTGAATATGAAGGCTCTGATTTAGATGATTTTTGCAATTTTCTAAAAAAATTGAAGATTGTACGCCTGCAGACAACTAACGAAAATATATATAAAAAACTTCTGCCATTTTTTAAACACAACTATTTTTGCTGTCAGGCAATTTATGAAAAAAAAGACAATTATTTTCCAAAGGAATTTAAATTGCTCCAGAAAGCTGATTTGCCTTATGTTCAGGAAACTTATGGTATGTCTGAATATATTCTGCAGCTTTTTGAACGAAACAGAATTTTTGGTTGGTATGAAGAAAATCTATTAAAAGGTTATGTGGCTTTTCATATTGATGAAACAGTTGGTGCTCTTTTTGTAAAACCAGAATTCCGAAAAGAAAGTTTAGGTTCAAAAATTATGAAAGCTGCCTTTGAAAAATATGATTCTGGTACTGCCTATGCCCAGATTATTTCTGAAAATGAAGCTTCTGTAAAACTTCACAAAAAAATAAATTGTACTTTCAGTTCAAAACCGGTTTACTGGCTTTATAACGAAGAATATAACTATTCTTAAGAATATCCTTCTTTCTTTCTGAAATTGGTTTAGAATCTTACAAAAAAATTTAAAACTAAAAAGGGGCGTTGCGGGAACTCCCGCTGGGTGGGTAGCGGAAAAGGCCGAAGGGCTTTGAAGCGAGGGAGGGGCTCCTCCCTCTTTTTTTATCTTAATTAATTACACTGGTTGGAATGCCATTCAGATAATGCTGGAAATTTTCGATTGCCATATCAACTGCACGAAGACGACTTTCTTTTGTAAGCCATGCAATGTGACCTGTAATTGAAGTTTTTTCTGTATGGAAAAGAGGATTATCTCCAACTGGAGGTTCATCTCTAAGAACATCAAGTCCTGCGGCATAAACTTTTCCGCTATCTAAAGCAGCCATTAAATCTTCTTCTACAATTAAACCACCACGAGCAGTATTAATTATAATTACTCCATCTTTCATTTTTGCAAAAGCTTCTTTATCAAAAGTATCTGCTGTATCGGCAGTAAATGGCGCGTGAATTGAAATAACATCTGATTCTTTTAATAAAGTGTCAAAATCTACCTGTTCAATAAAACTGTAAATTGCTCCAACTTTTTTATGACGGCTGTAGGAAATTACGCGCATTCCAAAACCTGCTGCCATTTTCGCAAATGCAAGTCCAATTGCTCCAAGTCCAAAAATTCCACAGGTTTTTCCGTAAAGTTCAATTTGTGGTGTTACAACATGATCAAATTTTGAAGCTTCAACTGGATATCCGTTTTCGTCTTTTATTGTCCAGTCTGTTTTTTTGATTAAGTCTGAATGAACATTTACGTGATGACATACTTCCATAAGCAAAGCCCATCCATATTCTGCAATTGTCTGAGCCCCGTAAACTGTATTTGTAATTGTCATTCCTTTTCGGCGAGTCATTTCTACATCAAATTCACGCCATCCATGTCCTAAAGTGGCAATGTATTTTAAATTTGGATGTTTGCTGAGCCATTCTTCGTTTATAACTGAATCTGAAATCCAAATACCAAATACAACATCTGCATCTCCAACTAAATCGTGAAGTTCATCTGGCATTGGATAGCCTTTTGGGAATTTTACTTCCAGATCTACTCCTGGTATTTCTTTTAATTTATTCCAATGTGCGGTTACTTCTTCTGGTGTAAGATTTGGCATCATTACATTTTCTTGAATTACTACTACTTTCATTTAATGACCATCCTTTTACTAGATTTTGAAAATAAAATAAAAACTATCATTCCTTTGTGTCAATAAACTTTCGTTCTTTTTGTAAATTCCATATAAACTGCTTTTGGTTTTTGTACAAATTATAATTATTCTGAAATTTTATTGAATCAATTTTTAATTTTATATATATATTAAACATCTTTAATTGAACTAAAGAAATCTTACTGAAAAAAAGCAATTTTATATAAGGACGGCAATGAGGTCAGTTTTTTTGATCTTATTGCCGTCTTTTTTTTTGTTCAGTGAAAATCATTTAAGGGGGCATAGAAATGATTAAATACATTGCAAAACGTTTACTGCTTGGTTTATTAACAATGTTTGTGCTTGTAGCAATTACATTCACTATGACAAAGCTTATGCCAGGTAGTCCATTACAATCAAAGAACATTTCAGGTGAATTACTGGAAAAAATGGAAGCTCAGTATGGTCTTGATAAACCTGTTATTCAGCAGTTCTTTATTTACATTGGAAATATTTTCAAAGGAGATCTTGGAACTTCTTATAAAAAGGTTGGAACAAATGTTACAGATATTATTAAACAGTCTATGGTTCCTACCATTAAGCTTGGTTTAATAACTGCAATACTTGTTCTTGTAGTTGGTGTTTTTGCCGGAATTATGATGGCGAAGGCTCACACTCCGTTAGCAAAAGGAGCATGGTTAACGGGAATTACTTTAGGCGTAAGTATTCCGAACTTTCTAGTTGCCCTTCTTTTGATGATTGTTTTTGGTGTTGTTTTGAATGCAGTTCCAATTATTGGTCTTTCAACTCCAAAGCATTACATTATTCCGGCAATTGCTCAGGGACTTTATCCTATTTCTGCTGTAGCAAGAATGACACAAAGTTCTTATGAAGAAGTAATTCGTCAGGATTACATAACAATGGCAAAGGCAAAAGGAATCAGTAAAAGAACGATTCTTTTCCGCCACGTACTTAAAAATGCTTTGTTACCAGTAATTACATATATGGGTCCAATGGTTGCTTTCCTTCTTACAGGTTCAGTTACTATTGAAAAGATTTTTACAATTCCTGGTCTTGGTCGTGAGTTTACAAATGCGATTATGAATCACGATTACACAGTTGTTATGGGAATTACAATTTTTATGGGTGCAATCATTATTCTTTGTACGTTGATTGCAGACCTGCTTTGTGCAGTAATTGATCCAAGAACCCGCAAGAGCTTGTAGGAGGTAAATCATGGAACAGAGTATTAAGGATAAATTATTTAGAAAACTTTCCAGAGAAGAAAAGAATGATGAATTTATTGCTATCGACAGCAAAACATTTTTCCAGTCGGTAAAAGCAGAATTCAAGAAAAATAAAAGAGCCATTTTTGGTCTTGTAGTTTTAATTATTGTTTTTTTATTGGCAATTTTAGGTCCGGTTTTCTGTCCATATTCTTATGATGAACAGAACATGGCATTAAGAAATGCAAGCCCAAGTGCAGCCCACTGGTTTGGTACTGATAAAATGGGTCGTGATATTTTTGTTCGTATTCTTTACGGTGCAAGAATCAGTTTAGGTGTTGGTATGGTTGCAGCCTTGGTAAATCTTGTGATTGGTACAATTTATGGTGGAATTGCAGGTTACGTTGGCGGCAAAGTTGATATGGTTATGATGAGAATTGTAGATATTCTCTATTCCGTTCCTTCTATGCTTTACATCGTTTTAATTATGTTGTGGCTGGGTGCTGGAGTTGGTTCCATTATTCTGGGTATTTCCATAACCTGCTGGCTTGGTATGGCGCAAATTGTAAGATCTGAAGTTAGAAGTTTAAAACAACAGGAATTTACAACCGCCGCATTTGTTCTTGGTGCAAGTTCAAAGCGTATTTTGCTTAAGCATCTTTTAGTAAATGCAATGGGTCCAATCATTGTAAACGTTACTTTACAGGTTCCACAGGCAATTTTTACAGAAGCATGGTTAAGTTTCTTAGGAGTTGGTATTTCTGCTCCAAAAGCCAGCTGGGGTACTTTGTGTGAAGCAGCCCGTGAACTTATTCAGGTTTATCCAATGCAGACAATTTATCCACTGGTTGCAATTTGTATAACAATCATTTCTTTCAACTTTGTTGGTGAAGGTTTGGAAAGAGCTTTGGATCCTAAGAGAAAGCGTTAATGTGTAAGGTATGTAAGGCCGCTGGCGACCGGTGGTAAATATCAGGGTGAATAAAAAATAGTTGTCATGCTGAAAAAAACAATCATCATGCTGAAAACAATATACGTCATGCTGAACTTGTTTCAGCATCTCACAAAATAATTGGATGAGACCTTGGATCAAGTTCAAGGTGACAAAAGGTAACCATCATACAAGGAGTTGAATGTGAGTTTACTTGAAATAAAGGGATTAACAACAGAATTTAAAACTGACCAGGGAATTGTTAAGGCAGTTCGTGGTGTTGATTATCATGTAGAAAAAGGCGAAGTACTTGGAATTGTTGGTGAATCTGGTTCCGGAAAGTCACAGGGAATGCTTTCTCTTATGGGCCTTCTTGCAGGAAACGGAAAAGTAACTTCTGGTTCAATTGAATTTGATGGACGTGATTTAAGTCCAAACCATTATACAGACAAAAAATCAAAGAAGCAGTACGAAAAAATGCTTCAGGATATTCGTGGAAATGAAATTTCTATGATTTTCCAGGATCCAATGAGCTACTTAAATCCAATTGTTACTATTGAAAAACAAATGTGTGAAGGTATTTTGTATCACACAAAATGTTCTAAAAAAGAAGCAAGAGCACGAGCAATTGAACTTATGAAGATGGTTGGAATTCCAGCTCCAGAAAGCAGACTTAAACAGTATCCTTTTGAATTTTCTGGTGGTATGCGTCAGAGAATTATTATTGCTATTGCATTGGCAAACAATCCTAAACTTTTGATTTGTGATGAACCAACTACAGCTTTGGACGTAACAGTTCAAGCCCAAATTCTGGACTTAATTAAAGATCTTACAAAAAAGATGGATACTGGTGTAATTCTTATTACCCACGATCTTGGTGTAGTAGCAAGTCTTTGTGACAGAATCAGCATTATGTATGGTGGAAATATTATGGAAGAAGGTACAGTTGATGAAATCTTCTACCAGGCAAAACATCCGTACACAAAAGGTTTGTTAAACTCAATTGCAAACTCAAATGTTGATAATAAAGAACCACTTAAACCAATTCCTGGAACACCTCCTGATTTGATTAAGCTTGGTCATGAATGTCCATTTGCACCTCGCTGTTCAGAAGCAATGGAAATCTGTACTAAATATGGACCTGCAAATACAGAGTTCAGTTCTACTCATAAATGTAAATGCTGGCTCCATTGTCAGGATAAATATGAAGAAATTATGGCTGCCCAGGACAAACTGGTTGCCGAAGAAAAAGCTGCCCTTGAAGCTGCTAATGCAAAGAAAGGAAAGAAAAAGTAAGGAGGAACAGTATGGAAGAAAAGTTAAAGCCAATCCTTGAAGTTCAGGGACTTACAAAATATTTTGATGCTGCCAAGGGCAAGAAAGTTCATGCCGTTGAAAATGTTTCCTTCACTTTGGAACGTGGTGAAACTTTAGGAATTGTTGGTGAATCTGGTTGTGGTAAGTCTTCTATGGGACGAACCATTTTGAAAATCCACGATTCAACAGCAGGAAAAATAATTTTTGACGGTGTTGATATTACAAATTTCAATGCAAAACAAATGAATCCTTATAGAAAACGAATGCAGATGATTTTCCAGGATCCATATGCTTCATTAAATCCACGAATGACAGTTGGTGAAATTATTGAAGAACCAATGGTTATTCACAAAATGGGTACTTCGGCTGAACGAAAAGAAATTGTTCAGGAACTTATAAAAACTGTTGGTCTTAAGCCAGATCATATTCGTCGTTATCCATTTGAATTTTCTGGTGGACAGAGACAGAGAATTGGCATTGCCAGAGCATTGGCATTAAACCCTGAATTTATTGTTTGTGATGAACCAATTTCTGCCCTTGATGTTTCTATTCAGGCACAGGTTATTAACCTTCTTGAAAAACTTCAGCATGAACGAGGATTCAGTTATCTGTTTATTGCTCACGATCTGGAAATGGTACATCACATTAGTCATAAAATTGGTGTTATGTACCTTGGAAATATGGTTGAGTTTGGAACAAGTGATGATGTTTATAAACATCCGCTTCATCCTTATACAAAAGCATTAATTTCTGCGTCCCCTATTCCTGATCCTCAACAGGCAAAGGAAAAGCACAGGATTATTCTTGAAGGTGAAGTTCCATCTCCAATTAATCCACCAAAAGGTTGTCCATTTGCAGCCCGCTGCCAGTATTGTACTGAACGCTGTAAAACAGAAAAACCACAAACTTACGAAGTTGGAACTAAAAAGGTTGCCTGCTTCTTATATGAACCAGAAAAAATTGCCGAATACGAAGCAGCTGGAAAGAGTCCAGAAGAAGCAGTATTTGGTAAAAAAGAATAAACAACAAAATAGAATTTTACCAGGAGGTATTATTATGAAAATTACAAACACTGTAACAAAAACACTGGTTGCAGCAATTCTTTCAACTGCAATGGTCACAGCATTTACTTCTTGTGGAAATAAATCCAATTCCCGAGTAAGCACAAATGAAGCTGGAGAAATCCTTGAAATTTCAACTAACAATCAATCGGAAACAGGTGAATACGATCCTGCCGGTGCAGCTGCATATGTATATTTCTCTCATCAGACTTATGCATTAGATCCACTTGTAACTTACACACCAGAAGGACTTTTCAAAGGTGCTACAGCAGATAAATGGGAAATCAGTGAAGATTTACTTACATACACATTCCATATTCGCGATGATGCAAAATGGTCTGACGGTTCTAAAGTAACTTCTGCCGATTACAAAAATACTATGATGCGCGCACTTGAACCAAGCAACGGTTCATGGTATGTGGATTTCCTTTTCCCAATCAAAAATGCAGAAGCCGCATTCAGCGGAGAAGTTAGTCTTGAAGAAGTAGGAGTTGATGCTACTGATCCTTCAACTTTAATTGTAACATTGGAAACACCATGTGCTTACTTCCTTGATATGTTTGCAAATGTTCCAACTTTCATGCCATCAAACTGTCAGTTTGCAAAAAATGAAGATAAAAACTGGGACATGGATCCAAATAAAAACTTAAGCAATGGTCCATGGTATATGGCTGAACGTCATCCGGGAGAATATATTTTATATAAGAAAAATCCATACTACTATGATGCAGAAAATGTAAATCTTCTTTCTATTAAAATGCGTTTTATGGATGATGATCAGGCAAAAGCAGCAGCATACCAGACTGGTGAACTTACAATGCTTACAGGTGCACCTTCATCAATTGCTGAACGTTATCAGGGTAAACCAGACTTAGTTTTCTCTGAAGTTCCACAGACAAACTTTATTATGATGAATCCAAATATTGCACCATTTGACAATCCAAAAGTTCGTAAGGCATTTGCCCTTGCTTTGAACAGAAAAGATATTGCAACTGTAGTTGGTATTTCTTGTGTACCTTCAACAACATTTGTTGGCCGTTTCTATCACTCAAAAGTTGATGGAACTCCATGGGGTGAATTACAGGGTGATTTATTGGATGAAAATCTTGAAGAAGCTAAAAAACTTCTTGCAGATGCAGGTTATCCAAATGGTGAAGGTTTACCAGTAATTACTTATACATATCCATCTTTAGCTTACGAAGGTGATGTTGCTCAGGTTTTACAGCAGCAGTGGAAAGAACTTGGAGTTACAGTTGAACTTCAGGCTTTGGAAAATGAAGTTTACGTTGCTCAGAGACGTGAAAAGAAAGATCAGTTAATCCGTATGCAGTGGTATGCTGATTATAACGATCCAACTTCATGGTTAAATATGTTTGTTACAGGAAACTCTTTAAACGACATTAACTGGAGTAATGCAAAATATGATGAACTGATGGCTGTTTCTAACTTGGAACTCGATGCTCAGAAACGCCAGGAAATGCTTACTGCCGCAGAAAAAATTGCCGTAACTGATGATACTGTAATTGTTCCATTGTTCACAAACAACAATACAAACCTTTATCCTGCAGAATTGTATAACTATTACAATGACGTAATCGGTTATCCAAACTACACAGGAATGAAAGTTAAGACTGAATAAACCGAGTAAAGACACGCTGACGCTTAAAGTCTTGACTCTGTCGTTTTTAAGGTTTTAATAAACCTTAAATAAAATCAGGGGAGGAAACTCCCCGTCAGTCTATTCAAGGAGATGTGAAAATGACTACAGAAAAAGTAAATGATTTGGAAATCATAAACCTTGCTGACTACTTTGATCCTAAATATTTCAGATTAGTTCCAGCTGATTTGGCTCACATTCCAGGAGGAATTTCTGAAGTACCTGTTCACTTAAACATTCATCCTGATTTTGCAAAGCATCTGACTTTTGATACAAATAATCTTCAGCATTTTTTTGCATTTGCAATAATGGGTAAAGAATTAAGAAAAATTAATAAATCCGATTATTATTCACCAGAAAGAAGTGGTTTCTTAAAAATGGTAGAACTCAATGATTGTGGTGATTTATGGATTATTAAATTTGAATTCTTTGATGATACAAAAAAACTTTATGCAGTAAAAATGGAAGATGTTCCTCCAATTCTCAATAACTGTAGAAAGCCTTTATTGTCATTAGAAACAGGTTTTTAGAAATAATGAATATTTTTGATATTATTGGCCCTGTTATGGTAGGACCTTCCAGTTCTCACACAGCAGGTGCCGTAAAAATTGGTTATGTATCCCAGAAACTTTTAGGGGAACCTTTACAGGAAGCAGAAATTTTATTACATGGAAGTTTTCTTGCTACTGGAACCGGTCACGGAACACAATTTGCTTTAGCGGCAGGACTTTTAGGAATGAAAGAAGATGATTCCAGAATTCCAAAAAGTCTGGAAATAGCCTCTTCTAATAATATCAAAATAACTTTTAATAAAACCAATCTGAAAGGCTTTCATCCTAATTCAGTATTAATGCGACTTTTAGGAAAAAGCGGCAGAACTCTTGAAATTGTTGGTGAATCTGTAGGTGGTTCTGTAATAAACATTGCCAGTATAGATGGACTCAGTGCCAATTTTTCTGGAGACAATCCTACTCTTATCGTTCATAACAAAGACCAACCTGGGCATGTTGCAGAAGTTACCAGCATGCTTTCCCACAAATCAGTAAATATTGCTTCCATGAAACTTTATCGTGCAAACCGTGGAGGAAATGCTGTTATGATTCTGGAATTAGACCAGGAAGTTCCTGCAGAAGCTTTAAAATGGCTGGAAAAATTAGAAGGGGTCGAAAAAGTTACCTACTATAGCTTAAAAAATCAAGAATCTTCTATGTAAAAGGGTTTATTATGAGTTTTTCAAAAATTTCCCAGATAATTGCTCTTTCAGAAAAAGAACATCTTCCTTTATGGCAAATTATTCTTGAAGATGATCTTAAAGAAAATAACTACACAAAAGAATTCAGTCTTTCTAAAATGGAAAAAATGCTGGATGCTATGATTCAAGCTGATAAAGAATATTCTCCAGAACTTAGATCTCATAGTGGATTAAGTGGAGGTGATGGGGCAAAATTAGAAACTTTTAGAAAACAGGAAAATCGTCTAATCGGAACCTTTTTAACTTTAGTAATGGAAAAAGCCGTAAAAATGGGTGAATCAAATGCCTGTATGAAAAGAATTGTTGCTGCTCCAACAGCAGGTTCTTGTGGAGTAATTCCAGCAGTTTTACTTTCATATTATGAATATAAAAAACCACCAAAAGAAAAAATTATTCAAGCCTTATATATAGCAGCAGGAATTGGTCAGATTATTGCAAATACCGCCAGCATTTCTGGAGCAGAAGGTGGTTGTCAGGCTGAAATTGGAAGCGCCAGCAGTATGGCTGCTGCTGCATTAACTTTTCTTGAAAATGGAACTAATGAACAAATTGTAACAGCTTCTGCCCTTGCCATGAAAAATATGCTGGGACTTACCTGCGATCCGGTTGCAGGTTTAGTAGAAGTTCCCTGTATTAAAAGAAATGTTTCTGGTGCTGTAAATGCCATAACTTCATGTCAAATGGCAATTGCTGGAATAAAATCAGCAATTCCAGCTGACGAAGTTTTTGAATCAATGGAACGTATTGGAAATCTGATTCCTCCATGCCTTAAAGAAACCAGCCAGGATGGACTTGCCACAACTCCAACTGCTCAAATTATAACTGCAAAAATATTGAATTAGTTTACAAGACTTCGACCAATTCTTAAACCATAATTTTCGCCTTTAGATTTGGCTTCCATTCGTTCACCACGGTAACCGGAAGAAGCTTTTATGGCCATTCCCCAATCTGTCTGGAAATTACTACCTTTCCTTATTCTATAAGTACCAGTTTCTGGTCCCATAGGATTTACAACAAGTCCATTGTCATTCTGGTAAAGATAATCAGCATCGGAAGGATTTTCAATATAATAATCCCAAACCCATTCCCAAAGATTTCCAGCCATATCATAAATACCAAGACTATTTGGTTTTAATAAACCTGCTTCATGAGGTATTCCATCGGAATTGTTTTTTAACCATGCATATTCCAATGTTGCATCATCTGCAAGAATACTCCAGTTATCTAAAGTTGTTGTTTTAGAAGAAATCTTATATTCATACCCATAATTTCCTAAATCCATTTCATCACCTTCTTCCTTGCTGTAAGTCAAAGGTTTTAATGAATTAACTCCTGGATATGCATAATTAAATTCTTCTCGAGATGTATCACCGCCTCTTGCAGCAAATTCCCATTCAGCTTCAGTAAGAAGTCTGTATCCGGATTTTGTAATGTTACATTGTGCTGCTTCCCATACAAGATCTTTAGTAACAGGAATATCGTCTATTGTTAATGTTTCCCAATCCACATTCTCTACATAATAAACAAGATCATCTGCAGTTCCACCAGTTAATAAAGTCAATTTATTGCAGAAGGCAATTGAAATATACCAGCTAATTCCTCCAGCAGGTACATAATCCGAATTTTCATTTTGATAAACTGCACTAGAATATTTAAATGATTCTTCACCAAATACTTCTTTGAAAAGTTCTCTTGTTACCATAAATTTACTTACAGCATATGGCGAAAGAGAAATTTTTCTACCATCACTAAATGCACCCTTAAAGTCGTAATGATCATCTTTCCAGATATAAGAAGACCATACCTCATCAGAACCATTAATTACATAAGAGCTTACTGGTGAAACAACACAAACTTCTTCAGTTTTTTCTAAAACTTTTCCATTGATCTCTATAAATTTCTTTGAAACATCACCTGAAGAAAAATATTCGTATTCTGCCGAAATTTCCAGATCATCATGAACAGGACCAAAAGATTCACCGGATTGATATTCTTCGCCATTGATAATCCAGTTTGTAAATTTCTTATTTCTTGGTGGAATAAATAAACAATCTGGCAATTCAAGAATATCATCGTAATTTACTTCAAAAGATTTATCACTGCCAGTACCAATTCCAGCTTTATAATTTAAGGTTCTTTTCTCAGGTGTCCATTTTGCATAAATTGTTATAGAACCATTTTTTTCTCCAGCTGCCCAACCTGTAATTGCTTCATCTGAAAAATCTTCTGTAAGATACCAGCCTTCAAAAATATATCCTGTTTTAGTTGGTTCACTTAATGTAATGTCGTCTGTTTTCTTAAATTCTCCGACATTTTCAGAATTATCTGCTTCTTCACAATTTTTATAAATAATACTGTAAGAATCACTATCAATCCAATAAGCATATAAATACAAATCATAATAAGGCATTTTTATAGTATCGCCTGCATTATATGTTGTACCACGGCCATTGCGTCTTGTGTTCCAATAAGCAAATTTCATATCTTTTGGAGCTTCATAAAAAATGTCTTTTATTGTGAACTGTTCTCCGCTTAAAATTTCTTCTTCAAAAAATTCGCCATCTGCTCCATTTGGAAGATAAGTTACATAAAAAAGTTGAGGTTCAGTCGAAGAATTGCCATCATGTCTTTTAACTTGATATACACATGATGTTACAAGAAAGGAAAATACAAATAATATAATAATAGAATAAAGCTCAGTGCGTTTCATAAGTTTCTCCTTATGTAAAATTTTTAGCTCCCACTAAACTTTATTAACTACTTATAATATAACAGATAGAAATCGAATTTGCAATTTTTTTAATTTACATCATCCAAATATCAATTCCTTTTTCCGCAAAAAACGCTTCAGCTTCATCTATAAATCCAAGACGAATATAAGTTGCTGCAATAGCATTAATCATTTCCCGATTATTTTGTTCAGTCAGACATTTTTCAAATTGAATTTTTGCTTTTTCAGTTTCTTTTTGCAATAAAAAAACTTCTCCTATAGAAGTCATTGCATCATGTTTTAAACCTTCTTTATCATCATACATAACAGAGTTTTCATAAAGTTCAGTTACTTTTGTAAAAGCCTTAACTGATTCTGAATAATTTTCCGTTTCCATTAAACAGCAGCCATAACCATACCAGATTTCTGGAAATGCGGAATTTGATTCTGTTAACTTTCTAAAGGATTCTTTTGCTTCCGAATAATTTTCGTTTATCATCTGTTCGTAAGCCTGATCATATTTTTCCTGAGGAAATTTCCCAGATTTACAGGAAGTAAAAATCATTGCTGCCATAAAAAATATAATCCATTGTTTTTTCATTGCTTCTCCCAAAATATTGTTTTTTTTAAAGATCTGGGCCACCTTTCAGAGGATTCATTTTTCCACTTATTGTTTGAACAGTTAATTTAAACATTCCACAACGTTTTAATGAATCTCTGTTCCATGGAAAATTCCTTGCTTCTTCCCATCTTGTAAGAATTTTTTCTTCCATAATTTTTTCTTTTTCAGATTCAGGAATTTCTTCCACGGTTACAGTGCCCATTACACTTTCATAACGGGTTGTAATATCATGGCAGTCATACAGATAATCTATTTTAAGCTGATTATCCATTTCAAAAGAACATTTTCCGTTCTTTTTCAAAAGTTCATATTTTCTGCCAGCCATTGCACCATGTATAAAAAAACAAATTGAACCAGAAGTTTCATCTGCTTCGTAAGAAAAATTTACAGGAACAATATATGGAAACTCTCCATCAGCAAATCCTAAACGTAAAACTTCACAATGATGAATAATTTCTACAATTTTCTTAAAATCCGTTATTTCTCTGTCTTTTCGTCTCATTTTTCCACCACAATTTTCTATAATTTTCTTAACCATTTATTACTGCGCAATCGAATAATTCCAACAATTGCTTTGCAAACTGGTTCTGTGAGAATACAAAGATACACGCCCCAGAAAGGTAATTTCCATACTAAAACTGCCAGCCATCCTAAAGGCAATGATAAAAGCCACATGAATCCAACATCCATAAATAATGCAAAAACAGTATCACCACCAGATCGGAATACACCAACAACTGAAGTCATATTAAAAGCATCGAAAGAGAAAATCAAACCCCGCATTATAATAAACACTGTGGCCATTGCCAGAACTTCTTCTTCTACATTAAAAACAAAAGGCATTAATTTTGATAAAGGCATAATCACAAAACCTAAACAAAATGCCATTGCTGCAATAAATCCACATTGTTTTTTTGCTAGAGTTTTAGCTTCTTCGGTTTTTCCTTCACCAATTGTTTTTCCAATAATAATTGCAGTTGCATTTCCACATCCAAGACAAATTGGATAAACAAGATTAGAAATGCTGTTCATAATGTTAAATGAAGCAATTACAAGAGTTCCACTATGAGCAAAAATGGAAGATTGCATGGAAATTCCACATCCCCAGAGCAATTCATTGGCAAGAACCGGCAAAGATATTTTTGCATAATGAGCAAGAAAAGCCTTATCTTTTACAATATAATCTTTAATTCTTGCGGCAGTAACGTATTTTCGTAAATATGAACCACCAACAACAATAACTGCTTCTACAATTCTTGAAATTACTGTTGCGACTGCTGCTCCAATAATTCCATAAGCTTTTATAATCTGAACTCCACCAATATTTACACCAAAAATAAACAGATAATTAAGCAAAGCATTTAAGAAAACAGAAGTAATTGTTGCAACTGCAGGAAGTTTTAAATGTTCAGTATTACGGGCCGAAACAGCAAAAGAAACGTTTAAGCCAAAGAAAATATAACTTGGAGCAACAACTCGTAAATATTCAGCACCACGTTTTATAACTTCTTCATCATTTGAATAAATAGAAAGACAAAATTCTGGAAAAGCCATGCTTACAAAAGCAAACAAAAGAGTAAATCCTAAAGAAAGCTGAAGCATCATTCCTGTAGTTTTATGAATTTTATCTATATCTTTTTTACCCCAGTACTGAGCAATAAAAATCTGACCACCAGAAGCAATTCCAAAAACTCCTAGACTCATAATAAAAAACAGCTGATTTCCAAGTCCTACTGCTGCAATATCAACAGCACCAAGCTGACCAACCATAATTGTATCCAGCATATTTACAAAAGAAGAAAGAAAATCCTGTAAAATGATTGGAAAAGCTATTAAAAATAAATTTTTTATAAATGATTTTGATTTCATATTTTTTCCTGAATGCTTTTATACTTTATTCTCTAATGACTTTATATTCAAGAATAAATATGATTTAGATAAAAAAGATACTCGGGCAGCAATAAAAAAAGGTTGTCTGAATTGAAGTTTATTTCAAATACAGGCAACCTTTTTACAAGAAAATAAGTTTTTATTTATTCAGCAGTTTTTTCTTCAGTAACCAGATTCTTTAAATCTTTATTTGTCATTGCACAAACACAAGAGTCACTGTAAATATTTACAGCTGTTTCAATCATATCGATTACTGCATAAATTGGAAGGATAATTCCCATAACACCAATTGGCATTCCTTTTCCAGCCATTAAAGAAAGTGTAAGGAAGAAACATCCCATTGGAACACCTGCGTTTCCAATAGCACTGATTACAGAAATTAAAATCCATGCAATTACAGTAAAGAGATTTAAATCAACACCACCGTTTTTCATTACAAAAAGTGATGTTACAAGAATAAATGCTGCACAACCGTTCATGTTGATTGTTGTACACATTGGAAGAATAAAGCGTGAGAATTTTTTATCACATTTTACACGATTTTCAACACAATCCATTGTTACTGGTAAAGTTGCTGCAGAAGATTTTGTGAATAAAGCAGTAAGAATTGCAGGAATCATATTTTTGAAATGCTTAAATGGATTAATTCCGCGAATCAAGAGGAAAAGTGAAAGTACAATAAAGAACTGAATCAAGTTTCCGCTTAAAACTACAGCTGTGTATTTTCCGATTGATTCCATTGCAATATGAGCACTCATTTCTTTAATAAGCTGTTCTGTAAATGCAATAATACCAATTGGAAGAATTGCAATAATCCATCCGATTACTTTGAAAACGATTTCCTGAAAACCATTGATTACATTAAGAATTGCAGTTTTCTTTTCAGATTCCTTCATTCTTGAAATTGCAAAACCAAATGCAAAAGAAACAATTAATATAGAAAGAACATTTCCAGAAACAAATGGACTTAAAATATTATCAGGAATTGCATTAATAAAATAATCAAGGAATGAAGATGAATTCATTTTTGCTAATTCTTCAGCAGCAACTCCTTCATAAGCCGAAGCTGAAAGAACTTCTGGATTAATAACAAAGAACAAAATTGCAGCAATTGTTGAAGCAGCAAGAGTTGTTAAAAGAGTATACATAATTGTTCTTCTGAAGATTTTTCCAGTTTCTTTATTTCCACCAAGCATTGCAAGAGTTGTAAGAACAGAAACTGCAATTGCAGGAACAGCTGTAAATTTAAAAAGTCTTGTAAAAACTGTAGCAACAAAATCACAAATTTGATCAATTACAGCAATATGCAAAGAACCTAAAATGGCACCAATAATAAGAGCACCAACCCAGAAAATTACTTGTTTTATCTGTTTAGTCATATTTAACCCCATACCTTTTACAATATAGGAAAAAACCTAAGAAGACAATGGGCTATAAATTTTCAATCATAAATTATATAAATATGATTACATTCTTTTTCTTACAATTGTAAAATTAATTCAGCTTTATTATATCAGGAGCAAATATGGAAACAAAATCAATCTGGGGAAAAACCTGGTTTGTAGTAATAATGGCAACAATCTGCTGTCTGCTTTGGGGCAGTGCATTTCCATGTATTAAAATTGGATATAATCTTTTTAATATAAGTTCCGAATCTACATCTGCTCAAATTCTTTTTGCAGGAATCCGATTTGCTATTTCCGGCGTAATGGTTATTTTTGCAGGAAGTCTTTTATTCAGACGATTTCTTTTTCCAAATTCCTTAAAATCATTTTTATATTGTCTATTATTGAGTTTGTTTCAAACTGTTGGACAATATATTTTCTTTTATATAGGACTTGCGCATACTTCCGGGAGCAACGGCGCAATTGTAGAAGCAACCAATACTTTTTTTACAATTTTATGGTCCTGCTTGATTTTTAAAACTGAAAAGATTTCTTTCTGGAAAATGGCAGGCTGCTTTATCGGTTTTGCCGGTGTCTGTTTAATTGAATTACATGGGACTAATCTTGCAGATTTTAAATTTAATCTTCTTGGTGATGGATTTGTTCTTATTTCCTGCTTGTTTGCATCCTTTGTTCCATCATTATTGAAGGAATTTTCAAAAATTGAAACACCTTTTGTTTTAAGCGGCTATCAGTTTTTCTTTGGAGGAATAATAATGGCTGTTTTTGCAATGATTTTTGGCGGAAAAATTGGAATGCCGGAACAGAGATTTATTTCATTTAGTTTATTGGCCTATCTTGCATTTATTTCTGCCTGTGCTTATACAATCTGGTCTTTATTAATGAAAGCAAACGATGTTAGTAAAGTTGCAATTTTTGGATTTATAAATCCTGTTTTCGGATTTTTACTTTCAGCTTTTATTCTTGGAGAAGCAAGTTCTGCATTTTCTTGGGCAGGAATAACTTCGTTATTACTTGTAAGTTTAGGAATTGTTCTGGTTTATAAAAACAACAAATCCTGATTCTAAAAAAAACGGGTTTAAATAAAATTAATCTATTTAAACCCGCATTAAGATTTATTCTTTAGTTTTTGAAAATAGCTTCTACTTTCTTTAATTCATCCCGAATCTTAAGATGCTGAGGACATTTTTTTTCGCACATACCACAATTTTTGCAGGCATCGCTAAGTTTTCCTTCTTTTTCAACATATTCCTTAAACATCCATTTTGCATGATCCTTAAGACAATAAACATTATGATAAGTATACATGTTAAAAATACGAGGAATATCAATTCCAGCTGTTTTCTAAAATCTTCTTTTTTAATTTCCCCAGGAAACTTTGATGAAAGAAGAATTTTATCACGAAAAGCTTTAACTCCGTTTCAGGAAGACGCATACAGCCAAAACCAATAGCCGAAATTTTTTCACCGGTTTTACCAAATTCTCTGTAAATCATTTTTAATTCTCCATTCGTTTTAATTTTAAATGGGGTTTATTTATAAAAATAGAAGTAATCTATATTTAATTTGAAAAAATTTATTCTGCAATGCTAAATTTTTTTTATAAACTTATGCTTTAATGAATTTTTTGACTTTTTTATAGTAGAATTATAAATAAGGAGATTGGAATGAAAAATAACGACTGGACAAAAGAAATTCCTCAAGGATCATTTATTTCTACAAAACCAACATACAAAGTTGGAGAATATTTTAATCTTTTTAAGAACGATAAAGCATGCAACATGAAATACTATTTTTTTGATCCTACAGAAAATGGATTTGAAAAAGGAAAAGCTTATCCTGTATTTGTTTTTTTGCATGGTTATACAAATGCACTGGAAGGTGAGGTTTGCATTAATTATTCAGGAGCAGAATTTTTTGCAAAAGATGATTATCAGAAAAGTTTTGGCGGCGCATATATTCTTGTTCCTCTTGCCAATGAAAAACGAAATTCAGAAGGAATAGTCATTGATTCCTGGGAAGATTCATATGTAAATCCTCTTTATAATCTGATAAATGAATTTATAAAAACTCATTGTGAACCAAATGGCGGTGTAAACAAAAAACTGCTTTGGGGAAATTCTGCCGGTGGTGCAATGGTTTACAAAATGGCAGAAAATTTTCCTGATTTCTTCAATATTTTGATTCCAGTTGGCGCTGATGATATTCCATCGGATTCTGTAATTGACAAATGGGACAAAAATAATGTTCACCTTTTCTTTGCAATGGGAAAACGGGACGAATTTAATGATTATGAAAATGATGTTGTTCCACGTTTACCTCGTCTTGCAAAAATGAAGAACAGTTTTATTTTTACTCCAGATTGGGTTTACAACGGCGACAAAGGAATTGCTTCAATCAACTTTGGAACAGAAATGGGACAACATTGTCTTGTAAATCCTATGGCTTGTAATCTTTTGTATGATGATGGAACCTGCATGGATAATCGTCTTCCCCGAGGACTTACCGACTGGATTAATTATGCATTAACAGATCATCCTTACATTGAAAAAACTCCTGTTCTGGAAACTGAACACCTTATTTTGCGACCTATAAAATTTACAGATCTGGAAGCAATTTACAAATGGACTGGAGACGAAAAAACTGCAAAATTCATGCTTTATTCAAAATATAAAAGTACGGCAGACGGTGTAGACTGGGTAAATTCAATGTATAAAAATCCAGATGATTTAGATTACGGTTTTGTCTGGAAAGAAACCGGAGAACTTATTGGAAGCGGCGGAATCTATCATTCTCATCATCCGGAAACTGAAGTCTGGAGTATTGGTTACAGCATCCGCAGTGATATGTGGGGAAAAGGAATTACAACTGAAGCTATGAAAAAAATTCTGGAATATGCCCGAAGCACCAGAGATGTAAAAGAAATTGCCGGAACTTTTGCTGTAGAAAATATTGGAAGTCGTCGTGTTATGGAAAAACTTGGCATGAGTTATCTTGAAGATACTGAATATACAAAATGGGACGGTTCTGCAAGTTTTAAAGCCCAAACTTTTTACAAAAAGTTTTAAAAACTTACCCAACCACTTTGTTCATAATCACACTATATATATGTCATTTCAAAAGAGATGATATGAATCTGAAAAAAGAGCTCAAAGTAGGAATCAGAAAATGAAAAAAAGGGACGCAGACAAAAAGATTTTACAGTACAAACAGAAAATCTACGGCTTTGCTCTTAGTAAAACCAGTGATTATGAACAGGCACAGGAACTTGCTCAGGAAATTATTTGTGAAGTTTACATTTCACTTTTAAATTCAGAAAACATAGTTAATTTTGACGGCTATGTTTACCGGATTGCCAGCAATGTTTACTCAAAGTTTGTTGCAAATTTAATTGCAGGAAGAAAAGTTTCCTGTATTGATGATAATCCTGATGCTGTTAGTATAACTGACAAATATTTTTACGAAGACAACAAAGATGAAATTGAAATCTTAAAAAAAGAAATCAGTTATCTTTCACAAAGACAAAGATCGGTAGTATATCTTTTTTACTATGAAAAAAAATCGGTAAATCAGATTGCAAAAGAACTGGGAATTTCTGCAAACACTGTAAAATGGCACTTGTCCGATGCCCGTCAGAGTTTAAAGGAGACTATGATTATGAGTGAAAATGTAAAAATTGAAGAAAACCTTGCAGTTAATCCAATAAAATTTGCCTTTATGGGTTCAAGCGGAACAATCGAAAAAAAAGACACAGAAGATTTCTTTGATACAAGATTAAAACAGAATATTGCCTGGGCCTGCTACAATGAACCAAAAAATATCAGTGAAATTGCCCGTGAAGTTGGAGTTTCTTCTGTTTATATTGCCGATGAACTTAAAGTTCTGGTAGATAACGGTTTTATTAATCAGGTAGACAATTCAAAAAATCCAAAGTATCAGGCACAGATTGTAATTTCTGATATTCGAAATGCTACTGAAAAAAATGGTCAGATTAAAAATGATAATGAAGATTTAAAAATTAAAGTGGCAAAAAAACTTTGTGAATCTTACTATAAACCAATTTTCGAAGCTTTTGAAAAGGATGAAAATCACTGGGGAATGACTTGTCCTGACAATGATGTAAACTTTATGAAATACAGCCTTGTTTTGCTTTGCCAGAATTTTTTACAGGATGATTCTGTAAATGTAGAAATGGAAAAACTTAAAATAAAACGTCCAGATGGTGGAAATTATATTGCAAGTGCAACTGTTGCTAACGACTGGCAGGAATTAAATCCTCAGGTTTTTCCAAACTGGATTATGGGCTACATGATGAATTGGGGAGATGATTATTATTCTCTTCAGGTTAATTGCCGTTATACAGATCGGTCAATTAATTGGAAAAATCAGGTTTGTTTTGAAGCCTTAAATAAGTTTGTAAAATCCGGCTGCAACCCAGATGCATTAAAATTAGCTGAATATGAAAGTATCTGTAAAAATGGATATATTTATAACAATAAACTTCAGCTTGTTCAGATGCAGGGCGGAAATAAATCTCCATGGGAACAAATTAAACCAGAAATGGAACAGTTTTCTTCTATAATTTCAGATGTTAAAGAATACGGAAAAACGGTGGATGAAGAATTCAGAAAACCATTAAAAGAAGCACAAATGCCTGAATACACCAGAAAATTCTTAATGACTTTAAATACCAGTGTAATCGGACAGATTGAAATTATTCCTTATTTAATAGAAGAAATGTTGAATAATGGAATGTTAAAACCTCTTTCTCCAGTTCAGAAAAAGGCAGCTTTAAGTATTTTTAGCATTTAGAGGAAGTTTAATTGCCGGCATTCGTAATAATTTAATTGCGGATGCTGAGCATTTTTTTTATTATAAAATCATAAATACTGTTCCAGCAGTAATTAAAACACAGCCAGTTAAACTTTTCCAGGTAAAGGATTCGTGTAAAAAAACAAAAGCCATAATCAAAGTTAAAACTACACTCATTTTATCAATAGGAACAACTTTACTGGCTTCACCCATTTGTAAAGCTTTATAATAACAAAGCCAACTTAAACCTGTTGCAAGCCCAGATAATATTAAAAATAACCAGCTTCTTTTACTTATTTCTGTAATTCCACCCTGCTGATTTGTAATAAAAACCATAACCCAGGACATTACTACAACTACACAAGTTCTAATTGCCGTAGCCAGATTTGAACTAACTCCTTCAATCCCAATTTTTGCCAGAATTGAAGTTAAAGCTGCAAACACTGAAGATAAAATTGCAAAAACTAACCACATATTCGCCTCAATTCATTGATTATATCATTAATTTGTATCAATGTTTCCTACATAATTTAAATTATTCTTAATAAGCCCACAATTCTTATATTAATCATGTTATACTTTTAAACGGACTTTTTAACGGAGGAATATATGGGAAAAATAATGGAAGCCCTTTTCTGTGTTTTTTATTTAGTTTTTACAATGATTATTGGAATTAAGATTATTTGTAAAAGTCGTGGAAACAAGGAATTAACACTTTTTGGAATTATGACAATTGTACTGGTTAGCGGAGATTCCTTCCATTTAGTACCTCGCATTTTTGCTGCTATTAATCAAACTGGAGATTATGGATTCTGGCTTGGAACAGGAAAACTGATTACATCCCTTACAATGACTGTTTTTTATCTTCTGATGTACTTTATTTTTGAAATCCGTTATCAAAAGAAAAATCCGGCATTAAGAATTGCTATGATTGGTCTGGCAGTTGCTAGAATTGTACTTTGTCTTTTCCCACAGAATGATTGGACTGGTGCTGCTCCTGTAAGTTGGGGCATTTACAGAAATATTCCTTTTACAATTATGGGAATTATTATGATTGTTCTCTATTTTATAGAACGAAAAGATAAAGCTTTCCGATGGATGTGGCTTTCAATTACATTAAGTTTTGCTTTTTATCTTCCAGTAGTTTTATGGGCCAACGTACATGCAATGATAGGAATGCTGATGCTGCCAAAAACCTGTATGTACATCTGGATTGTAATGATGGGCTACAAAGAGACTAAAAAATGACAAAAATACAGGAAATTTTATATCAACATCAGGATGAAAAGTACGGCGATTTTCTTTCAAAACTGGTGCCAACTTTACCTAGAGAAAAGTTTATTGGAATCCGTTCTCCTGAATTCAAGAAAATTATAAAAGAAGTTCATTCTCAGGCAGAAGAGGAAATTGAATCTTTTATGAAAACACTGCCACATCAATTTCAGGAAGAAAACACTTTGCAGGTTATGCTGATTGGTGAAATAAAAGATTACGATAAATGTTTAGCATCCCTTGAACAATTTTTACCATTTGTAGACAATTGGGCAATCAGCGACGGCATTAATCCAAAAGTTTTTAATAAAAATCACAATCAAATAATTAAGAAAATTCCGCAGTGGCTTGAAGATGAAAAACCTTACACCAAACGGGTTGCCATGCTTTTTTTAATGAAATATTTTCTGAACGAAGATTTTAAACCTGAATATTTATCCTGGGTTGCAAAAATCCGTTCAGAAGAATATTACGTAAATATGATGACAGCCTGGCTTTTTGCAGAAGCATTAACTAAACAATGGGATGCAGCAATTGAATTTCTTAAAACTCCACAATTGGCTCCCTGGACACATAACAAAGCAATCCAGAAAGCAAGAGAAAGTTTTAGAATCACTCCTGAACAAAAAGAATATTTAAAAAGCTTAAAAATTAAAACAAAATAGAAGCTTTTTTAAAATTAAATACCACGATTTATTGTGTAAGTAAAACAGCACAACCGGCATCACAAGCTTTAACCTGAGCACCAAAAGGCATTGTTTTTTCACTAAATGCAGCCTGTCCAGCAAGAACTTTTCTTGAACCAGCCAGCAATTTTTCTACTACATCACTTTTAAGAGGAATTTCTCCGTGGCAGGCTAAAACTGTATCAAACTTTTCTACTATTCCAGAAAGTTTTTCCAGAGATTTAACATAAAGCTGCAAATCTCTTCCGGGACCAAACATAAAAATCTCGCTGTTCTTCTGAACTGTATCACCACCAAACAACAATTTAGCTTTCTTATCTAAAACGGCAATACTTCCAGGTGTATGCCCCGGAATATGAATAATTTCTAAAGGTCTGTCCCCAAGATTAATTTCATCTCCATCTTTTACAGTTTCAATTTTTCCAGAACCACCATTTTCTTTATAATGTCCAGTTTCATCTTCATGCATGCAAATAGTTTCAAATTGAACATTACTTCCAATATGATCTCTGTCCCCATGAGAATTAATAATTTTCAAGGGCAATTTTGTAATTGATTCTGCAGTTTCTTTTGCTTTACAAACCTGCATTCCTGAATCAATCAATAAAGCCTGAGAATTACCGGTCAAAAGAAAAAATCGAACAAATCCTTCTTCAATTATCCATGTGTTTTCGTTGAATTGAGTTACTTTATAATCCATTTACTTTTCCTTAGAATTAATTGTATCACACAAAAAGAAATTAGAAGAAAAAGAAAATCCTGATTTTATGATGATTATTAACTATATTAGGATATAATGATTTTAGAAGCCTTTTGACAATTTTCAAAATCTATTTTAAGGAATAAAAAATGCCATTTAATATTGTTCGAAATGATATTACTAAAATGAAAGTTGATGCTATTGTAAATACAGCTAATCCTCACCCAATTGTTGGAGCCGGCACAGATACTGCAGTTTATAAAGCGGCTGGTTTTGAACAAATGCTGGAAGAACGTAAAAAAATTGGTGATATTGCAAAAGGAACTTCGGCATATACAAAAGGTTTTAAGCTTCCTGCTAAATATGTAATTCATACAGTTGGCAACAGCTGGTTTGGAGAAAATGAGAGAGATTTAGAGATTATTCACAATTGTTACAAAAACAGTCTCATAATTGCTCAGCAGCTTAAATGTAAAAGTGTAGCCTTTCCTCTTCTTTCAACAGGTACATATGGATGCCCAAAAGATATTTCTTTGAAAATTGCCATTGAAGAAATCAGTTCATTTTTATTAAAAAACGATATGGATGTTTTCCTTGTTGTTTATGATTTAGAAAGTTTTGAAACTTCCAGCAAACTTTTTTCAGGAGTTCAGGCTTTTATTGATGAAAATTATATTGCCGAAAATATTGATTCTGAATATTTTGGAAATTATCCTGGCGCAATAAAAGATTCCATTACAAAATCCATTCTTCATGCAGAAGTATGTGCTTCTTTTAGCGAAAAGATTAAGCCTTTAGAAAGTCTGGATGAATTTCTAAAAAATCAAACTGATAATTTTCAAAATACATTGCAGCATTTTATTGCAGAGAGAAATCTTTCTAATGCAGAAGTTTATCATAAATCCAATATTGATAAAAAATTATTTTCAAAAATCATCAGTACAAAAAACTATATTCCTAAAAAACGAAATGTATTGGCTTTCGTAATTGGACTGGAACTTGATCTGGAACATGCGGAACAGCTTTTATCCAGTGCAGGTTATGCTTTTTCAAATGGAGAAAAACTGGATTTAATTGTTAAATATTTTATTTTGAATAAAAACTATAATATTTTTGAATTAAATCAGGTTTTATTTAAATACAATCTGCCATTGCTTGGAAATACTATAGAATAGAATCAGTCACTTTTTATGCGACCATTTTACAACTGTAAGTCACTATACTCAAAGTACAAATTAATTAAAAAGGAGTATTTTTTATGTATGGAGCAATTTTAGGTGACATTATTGGACAACCTTACGAGTTTTCAAGAGGATACAAATCAAAGGAATTTCCTTTATTCAGTCCAAATCCTTGTTTTACAGATGATACAGTTATGACAATTGCAGTATGCGACGGTATTCTTAAAGCAGGATTAGATGCAGACGAAAATACAATGAAAACTGCAATTATTACTTCAATGCAATTATGGGGACATAAATATCCAAACGCAGGTTATGGCGGAAAATTTTACTTTTGGCTTGCATCTGAAAATACAAAACCTTACAACAGCTGGGGAAATGGTTCTGCCATGAGAGTTTCTTCTGTCGGGTGGTTGTTTGATACTCTGGAAAGAACCCGACAGGTTGCCAGATGGACTGCAGAAGTTACCCATAATCATCCGGAAGGTATAAAAGGTGCCGAAGCTCCTGCCTCTGTAATCTGGATGGCAAGAAACGGTTATTCAAAAGAAGAAATAAAATCTTACGTTGTAAAAGAATTTGGTTATGATTTAAGTCGAACTTGTGATCAGATTCGTCCTGATTATTATCATGTTGAAAGTTGTCAGGAAACTGTTCCAGAAGCAATTACTGCCTTTTTGGAAGGAAATTCTTTTGAAGATGTAATCAGAACTGCAGTAAGCCTTGGAGGAGATTGTGATACTCTTACAGATATTGCAGCAGGAATGGGAGAAGCTTTTTACGGATTGCCAATGGATTTTAAGTTAAAATGTCTGGAATATACAGAACCAGATATGCACAAAATTATGGAAAGATTTGATTCTGTTGCCATTCCAAGAAAATAATCTGCAGTTTATAAATGATGATTTTATAAATCCATTAAAACTGCACGACAAGGAGAACCGTCTGTATCTGTAAGATTAAGAGGAGCACAATTCAACATATATGCTCCATCAGATACAGATGCAAGTCTTATTCCTTCCAGAAGAACAACTTCAGCACCAAGTAAAACAAGATGAACTGCCATTGGCCCTTCCATTGGTCCTACAGTCTGAGATTCATTTCCAACTAAATCAACTTTTGCTTTTGCAAGAACTTTTGCGGCTTCCAAAGTAACTACAGCATCACCACGAATCAAAATTCTTTTTTCTGAGCCTTTGTAAGATGATGCTGCAGTTTTAAGAATCTGTTCTGCATCTTCTGCAGTTACATCTCCATTATGAGTTGAAACATATGCAGGACCAATAAATTTTTCAAGAGAAACTTTGTCTATTCCCTTTCCTTCATTTACAAAATGATATGGTGCATCAACATGAGTTCCATTATGAGCACACATTGAAAAAGCCGTAAGATTACACATATCACCGTTTTCAATTCTTTGTAATACTTTTTTTTCCGGTTGAGAATCCCCAGGAAAAACCGCACATTCAAAAAGTGGTTGTGTAATGTCGTAAATCATTTTATAACCTCAAAAAAATTATTTAAAAAAAAACTGATCCATCTAAAAAGACAGACCAGTTTGTAAAATCATTTTTCTTTATTACAGATCGAGAGTTATACCAATTCTTGGAATAATTGCATAAACATCTTTTTGTCCAGAATATTCAGGATTTTCAAAATTAAATAAATACATATAATAATCAAACTGAACACCAGCAGATAAACCAATAAATCCCATCAATTTATAAGTAAATAATAAATCACAAGATGGTCCAACATACATGTAAAGGGACGAAGCTGAAGGACAAGTCTGGAAAGCAACTCCTGGTGTAAGAATTAAAGAATACTGATCAGAATCCATAACTTTAATTGCAGCACCCATTGATAAATCTAAGTACATTGGTTCAGAACTGTTTGCATCTGCTACTACACCTGTTTCAAGATTTGTTCCTCTTAACATTTTCCAATAACCAAGTCCTGCACCAAAACCAATTGTATCTGAGTTGAAAGTTGAAATGTGAATATCTCCACTCATGTAATCAAATCTTACATTACTTTTGCTGTGTGTTTCAAATGGTAAGCTGATTCCAAGATTAATTACATTTTCTGCAAATGCTCCTGTACATAAAACAAAAAGCATTGAAAGAACTGATAAAACTTTTTTCATTTATCCTCTCCTTTTTATTATTAAAACTAAAAAAATAATTGTATTTAGTACTCTACATTAAAATTGATAGTATTTCTAGTATTACATTATTCTACTTTTACAAAAGCATCTAAAGGTTTACTTCCTTCATGACCTGGAGCTGGAACTGAATCTTCATCCGGATAACCCATTACCAGCAATGCAGTTGTTTCAACATTATCTGGAATATTAAAGGCTTTTTTTAATTCTTCAGGACGATAATGCATTACCCAGCAGGATCCAATTCCTAATTCCCAGGCTTCCAGCATCATATGAGTTGTTACGATTGAAGCATCAATATCTCCGCTTAATTTTCCATCATAAGGACGATGCCAGCATTCATCTTTATCAAAACTGATAATAAAAATTAATGGTGCATTAAAATGACAGCGGGTACATTCATAAAGTTTTGCCAATGCTTCTTTACTTTTTACAACTGTAATTCTCTGTGGCTGATTATTACATCCTGTTGGTGCAATTCTGGCAGCTTCCAGAATTTTATCAATACATTCCTGTGGTACAGGTTCCTGCTTGAATTTTCTAACTGAATAACGTGATTTTGCTAATTCCAAAAAATCTGATTTCATAAATTCCTCTTTTATTTACGCTTTTATTACTACTGGAGAATTTCTATGACTTGTTCTGCGATATTTTACTGCAGGATATCCAATTACCAGAGTTGTTACAGGTTTTAATTTCTTGCTGATTCCAATAATCTTTCTGATTTTACCGCTCATTTTAAGACTCATTGTAAAAAATCCGCTGAACAATACTCCAAGTCCATTTGCTTCTGCCATAAAAGCCATATTTTCTGCCGCAAGGGAAGCACTTACTTTATCATTTCCCATTACAACAATAACAATTGGTGCTCCTTTAAAGAAGAAATTATCATCAATCTTCATTGATTTTAACTGAGGAATAAATGCTTTTCCTGCTCCAAATAGTTTTCTGATTTTTTTTTACAGCAACCGCTTCACATTCTTTTTTCTTTTCATCAAGAATAATATAACTTGTTCCCTGAGAATTAGTTCCTGTAGGAGCAAGTCTTCCTGCTTCAATAATTAAATCAATAACATTCTGTGGAATTTTTTCTTCTGTAAACTGACGGATTGTTCTTCTTGTTTTAATAGCTTTTAGTAATTCTTCAGGATTTAATCTGGTCTGTTCAGAAAATTCTTCAACTTCATCTTCATAACCAGTCAATTTAACTGCATTATTTGGACAAATTGCTTCACAATGGCCACATTTAATACAGCTGGCACCTTTTGCAAAAGCTTTTCCATTTTCTATAGCAATATCAAATCCAACACAATCTTTTACACAAAGACCACAACCTGTACATTTTTCTGAGTCAATAATTACCTTGTTCATTTTTGAACCTTTCTTAAAATTTAAAATCTTTTAAATTATCCAAAGTAATAACATAGTCGCTGTTATACAATTTTCTAAGTGCATCAAAACTATTATTATCTTCTGTTAATGTAAATTCTTTACTCCAGGTCATATACCAGAGCCAGTCAGCCTTATCTTTTTTAAGAGCATCTGGATCTGGAATTATACCGGTTTCTGCCAAAGCTGTTCCTTTATTTAATGATGTTATACTTTTAAGTTCCTCCAGTTTATCTTTAAAAGATCCATGGCAATGAGGAGCCGGATACAAATCTCTGGAAATAATATCGCAATATTCATCACTAACATAACCTTCAGCACGGGGATTGTTCCATACCCAGATAAGATTATCAAGATGATGATACTGTGTGTAATATTTGAACATAAACTGAAAAAGTTTTCTGGCAACATCCATTCCTTTTGCACCCCACCAGAACCAGATTCCGTCTGATTCATGAAATGGACGCCACAAAATTGGAATATGCTTTTTACAGAATGGTTCAAGAATTTTTGCCATATGATCTAAATCACTTTTCATGGCTTTATTTTCTGCTGTTCCTTCAATCAATGCTTTTTCGGCATCAAAATCAGTGTGTTCAGCATAGAAGGCTTTATCATTTCCGCCAAGTGGAGAAAACCAATGCCAGGTAAAAGTTAAAATTCCACCTTTTTCAGCCCAATCCATTGCTTTTTCCAAACTGTTCCGATTTTCTTCAACTTCAGTTATACAAGCTTCACTGGCACCTTCCAGTACAATGTTTGGTGAATAAGATAAAAGTTCAAATCCACAAATTGCAGGATATTTTCCAGTTTCTCTTTTAACTAATTCCAGTTCTTCCTGTTTTACAGTTTGCGTATGCTGCCCGGTTAAAATTGCTTTTCCTTCAATTTTATTTAAAAATTCCAGCAATTGTTTTACTTCTGACTGAGCATTTGGATTTACCGGCTTTGTAATCATAAAATTCCTCTTTTTAAGATGATTATTCTACACCAAGAACTTTATATCCAGCCCCTTCAACTGCTTTTGTTAAATCTTCAGAAGAAACATCAGATGCTAATTCTACAATTGCAGTTCCTTTTTCGTGACTGGCTGTTGCTGTTGAAACTCCACCAAGAGCTTCCAGTGCAGATTTTACGTGAGCTTCGCAATGTGGGCACATCATTCCTTCAATTTTAATTGTTTTTGTCATTTTTTTCTCCTTAATAATTTCTATTTTTTTGTTATTTTTGTTTTCTTTTAAATTTTTTTTGGATTTTAATTTTACAAAGTTCAATCTTAAAGCATTAGTAACAACACAAACGCTGGAAAGACTCATTGCTGCAGCCCCGAACATTGGATTTAATTCCCATCCAAACAATTTTATATAAACCCCTGCCGCTAAAGGAATTCCAATGATATTGTAAATAAACGCCCAGAAAAGATTTTCTTTTATATTTTTCAATGTTTTTCTGCTTAACTTAATGGCATTTACAACATCCATCAAACTGTTATCCATAACAACAATTTCTGCCGCATCAATTGCAACATCTGTTCCGCTGCCAATTGCAATTCCAACATGGGCCGCTGTAAGTGCAGGAGCATCATTTATTCCATCACCAACCATTGTTACAATATTATTTTCATTTTTAAGTTCCCTGATTTTGCTTTCTTTTTCATCTGGCAAAACCTGGGCAATTACTTTTTCAATTCCGGCTTTTTTTGCAATAGCTTCAGCTGTTTTTTGATTGTCACCAGTAAGCATTATGGTTTCTATACCCATTTTATTTAATTCACAAATTGCTTCTGCTGAATCTTCTTTTATTTCGTCAGATACAACAATCACTCCTGCAAATTTATTGTTGCAGCTAAAATAAATTGGAGTTAATCCCTGGACTGCCATTTGTGAATATTTTTCTTTATCTTCTTCGGAAATTTTTACCTGTGATGAAATAAAATCGTAATTTCCTCCAAGTAAAATTTCTCCATTTTTACTGACAGCTTTTACACCACGACCAGAAACTGCTTCAAAATTTTCAACTTCATCTGCAGATAAACCTTTTTCTTCTCCCGCTTCCACAATTGCTTTTGAAAGAGGATGTTCTGATTTTTTTTCAAGATTAAGTGCCAGTTTTAAAAGTTTTTCTTCATCATAATCCGACTGAGGAAATATTCCGCTTACAACAGGTTTTCCTTTAGTGATGGTACCAGTTTTGTCTAAAACCACAATTTTTGTTTTTCCAGTTAATTCCAGACTTTGAGCAGTTTTAAATAAAATACCGTTTTTTGCACCAACTCCGTTTCCCACCATAATTGCAACTGGAGTAGCAAGTCCCAATGCACAAGGACAACTGATTACTAAAACCGAAATTCCTCTGGCCAAAGCAAAACCAATATTTTGACCAAGACACAACCAGACAATTGTTGTAACAACTGCAATAGAAATTACAACAGGAACGAAAATTCCAGAAACTTTATCTGCAATTTTTGCAATTGGTGCTTTTGTTGCAGATGCATCACTTACCATCTGAATTATTTTAGAAAGAGTTGTTTCTTCTCCAACATAAGTTGCCTTACATTTTAAAAATCCCGATTGATTTACAGTTCCGGCAGAAACTTTTGAACCAGACATTTTATCAACGGGAATACTTTCTCCTGTTAATGATGATTCATTTACTGCACTGTCCCCTTCCAATACAATTCCATCAACAGGAATCGACATTCCAGGACGAACTATAAAAATATCATCTTTTTTTACATCTTCAACAGGAACTTCAATTTCTTCATTATTTTTTAGAATAATTGCAGTTTTTGGAGAAAGTTCCATTAAAGCTTTTAATGCATTTGTTGTCTTCCCTTTTGATTTTGCTTCTAAAGTTTTTCCAACTGTAATCAAAGCTAAAATCATTACCGCAGATTCAAAATAAAGCTGCATCATAAGATTCATGGATTTTTCAGAATTATTGATTATTGAAGAATCTGTCATTTGAAAAAGAATGAAAGTACTCCACAAAAATGAAATTCCAGAACCTAAAGCTACCAGACTATCCATATTTGGAGAACCATGAATCATTCCTTTAAAACCATTAATAAAAAACCGTTGATTAATTATCATTACAATAAAGGCCAGAATCATCTGAACTAAAGCAATTGCAATGTGATTATGAACAAAAAAAGAAGGAACCGGCAGTCCCAGCATTGAATGTCCCATTGAAAAATACATAAGGACTAAAACAAAAAATACTGACCACCATAACCGTTTACGTAAAGAAGATAATTCTTTGGAAATGTCAGAAGATTTATCTGTGTTTTTTGAAGATTTTTGATTTTTTACAGAAGATGCACCATAACCAGCATCAATTACAGCCTTAATAATTAATTCATCGGAAGCAGAACCTTCTACCCCCATAGAATTAGTTAAAAGGCTGACACTACAACTGGTAACACCTTCAACATTTGAAACAGCTTTTTCAACTCTTGCTGAACAGGCTGCACAACTCATTCCAGTAACATTAAATTTTCTCATAAACTACCTCATTAACTTTTGTAAAGTTGTTACAAGTTCGTCTATAACTTCATCGTTACCATTGCGAATATTTTCAGCAACACAAGTTTTTACATGATTTGCCAGCAAAACCTTATTAAAACTGTTTAATGCAGAATTAATTGCAGAAACCTGAACAAGAATATCGGTACAGTAAGAACCTTTTTCCAGCATACCTTCAACGCCTCTTACCTGGCCTTCAATTCTTTTAAGACGATTCATTAAATCTTTAATTTCTGATTCATCTCTGTCTTTGTGCTTTTCTGAACAACAGCACTCACAAGTTTCTTCCATTGTTTTCTCCTTAACACAAATATACCCCTGTAGGGTATACACGGTCAAGGAAAAAAATTTAGAATTTTACAACTATAGGTGCAGCCGTAAAACTTGAAATAGTTGCAGTTGCATTTTTAAAATATAAAACTTCTGTATTATCATCTGTTGCAGAATACATTGCTTTTAAATCAGGATAGTGATTCAACATATCTTCTTTTGCTTCAATTCTTTCATCACGAACCAATTCTCCAGCAAGACGTAACCATGCACCACCGTTAAAACAGCAAAGTTCAACTTTTGGATTTGCCTGAATCTGTTTAGAACAATCTTTCTTTTTTCCAGTCTGAATATAAAGTTTTCCATCAAAAATATTGATTGTTCCAAAAGGGCGAACTCTTGGCTGACCATCTGAATCTACAGTTGCAAGATAATAAGTTCCGCAAGCTTTAATAAATTCATAAATTTCTTCCATAACAAAAACTCCTATCTTTTATAAAATTAATCAGTTCTTTTTAGTAAATCAATCAAAACTTTTTATTTCCCAAAAATTACAATCTATTTTTTCCGTAGAATTATTTTCAAAAATTAAATCCGATTCATTTTCAGAAAGAAAAAAAGTATTTGTAAAAGCCATTTTTCCTTCATTAATAAACACTTCCAGAGAACAAGTATCACCAAGAATTTGAAGTTCTATTTCTTCCGATTCCAGTTTTGCTTTTCTATAAGAAATATTTCCAGGATTAAGAGATGAATTTCTAACAAAGGCAATAAAATTTTTTGTAAGATTGATTTCTAATTCAACTGTTTCCTTCCGACCTAGAACTATTTTTACATTTCCAGAAGTTTTTGCCGGAATTTTTACATCCATTTCAAAATGCCGCTTTTGTTTTGAAAAAACTTCCACAGATTTTCCAGAATCAATTTCCAGTGATTTTTGATTGATTTTGTATTTTTCCAATTCTCTAACCGGTAGCTGATATAATCTGCCGTTTTTAAATGAAAGTTCCCTTGGAATTGTCATCATTCCAGACCATAGATAATTTTCTGGCGTGATATAGGATTCCCATGACTGCATCCATCCAATCATAATTGTTCTGCCGTCAGAAAGTTTTGTTGTTTCAGGAGCGTAAAAATCAATTCCGTAATCAATCTGAGCCGCTGTATATCCGTTTTCATTTCTTATTTCCCGATAAAACTTACAATCCTGATAGTTTAATTCACCACTTATATAAACACTATTGTTTCCATCATGAAAACCTAAATCATAATTTTCCTGAACTTCCTGAGGAGAAAAAATCAATAAATCTTTTCCATCAAGAGATAAAACATCAGGACATTCCCACATTTTACTTAAACCGTCTTTGCTTGAATCCAGAATTCCTTTGTATTTCCAGTTGATTTTATTTTTTGATTCAAACAAAACAATGGCACCACATTCATTTAATTGTTTAATGACGCAGGCCATGTAATAAATTCCGTCTTTTTTCCAGATTTTTGGATCACGAAAATGCTCTATATTAAATTCAAATGGAATATCTTTTGCAGTTAAAACCGGATTTTTTTCTGATTTTTGATATACTTCGCCATTTCCAACCGCAATACACTGATTTTGAATATCAATTTTACCATTACTGGAAACACCTGTATAAACCAGAAAATGATCTTTTTCATCCTGAATTGCAGTTCCAGAAAAACAACCTTTTAAATCTGCCGAAGAATCAGGAGCAAGAGCCACAGGAAGTAATTTCCAATTAATCATATCCTCAGAAACCACATGTCCCCAATGCATTGGCCCCCATTTTGTAGAATAGGGATGATATTGATAAAAAAGATGAACTTTACCATTGTACTGCGAAAAACCATTCGGATCGTTACACCATCCCCCTGGAGTTGAAAAATGAAAACCAGGCCTCTGATCTAAAATTTCCCTGGACGAATTGATTTTTGAGAAAAGTTCTTTCTGAGTTTCCGTAGCCTTAAAAAGAGAATCTGTCATAAAACTAATTGTACCACTCTTTTTCGGTTCATGCCGATAAAAGATTTTTGAACACGTGGGAAGTTTTCTTTATTTTTTTTCGTTACTGGGACCCGCTTTTTCCTCTTTTCTTTGGTTATAAAAAAATTCTTTTCTGTTTAATCTAAGCGGGACGTAGAAAAACAAATAAAGGTGGGACCCGCGGAAAAAATCTTTTTCGGTTCATGCCGACAAAAGATTTTTGAACACGTGGGAGGTTTCCTTTATTTTTTTTCGTTACTGGGACCCGCTTTTTTCCTCTTCTCTTTGGTTATAAAAAAATTCTTTTCTGTTTAATCTAAGCGGGACGTAGAAAAACAAATAAAGGTGGGACCCGCGGAAAAAATCTTTTTCGGTTCATGCCGATAAAAGATTTTTGAATACGTGGGAAGTTTCCTTTATTTTTTTTCGTTACTGGGACCCGCTTTTTAAACAATTGTTAAAACTATTTTTTTATAAACCAAAGCCCTACAAGACAGATTATCACCCCAACCACTTTACTCCAGTTAATGCTTTCCTTATACATAAAAAATCCAAGAAAAAGCAATGCTATAGCTAAAAATGCATTTGTTACGGTAGCCAAAGTGTTTACTTTCCATCCCGCTTTATACGCAAAAATAAATCCAACTTCCAGACCGGTAATCACTATACCTAAAACAACAGTTGCCCAGTTTGTCAGCTTAAACTGCTGTATAATACCAGAACCTTTTGTTGAAATAAAAAATAAAATCCCAGAAACCAAAGTTGCAACGGCATAAGTTACAGTCATTGATGCAAAAGTATTCATTTCCTGTGGAATTCCTTTTGCACAAATCTGATAAACAATATTTGATAACACAATTAATGCTACCGGCCAGATATAATTAAACATGAGAATGATTATATTTTATAAAAAAACTATGAACAACTATTCTTATTAATTTTTTTCTTTCATTAATAAATAGCATCGAATTAGAAGATAGATTTCTTCCTGAGAAGTATTTTCTTCCAAATCCAGAAGTTCTTCTGCTTTTTTAATTCTATATCGAATTGTATTTGTATGCTGAAAACACTCCAGACTGGTTTTTCCAAAATCTCCGTTATTATTTACATAAGAAATCAAAGTTTTTATTAAAGTTGATTCATGCTGTTTATCATAATTTTCAAGAATTGCTATTTTCTTTTTAACTTCAGCACACATTATTTCATTTTCGATTACAGTCAAAACATATTTATATACACCAACATATGTATAAGAAAGATAATCTTTTTCAAGAAACATACAGATTTTTACTGCAATTTTTGATTTATAAACACTTTCTCTAAGTTTAGATAAATCTACTGGTTCTGCATCATAACCAATATAAAATAACTCTTCAGAAAAACCGCATTTTTGAAGAATATTTTTTATATCTATCATTGCTTTAACATTTTTAGCTTCATCTTCTGAAAAACTGGAAATTAAAACAATATTGTATCCATTTTTTACAAAAGTCCATGGAGTTTCTGTTTCCATTTTTGAACTGTGATACATCAGTTTATCAAAATATGTATGAACCTGAAGATTTGTTGCAGTTTCTTTTGAAACTAAAGTTGCAGTTATTACTTTATTTTTAAAACCAGGATTTATTTCTAAAGCAATTCGTCTCACTTCTTCTTCAGAATTCTTTTCATCCATAATCATATTAAGTTTTTCTTCATGAACAATATATTGAGCACGAGTTTTCATAGATTCATTTATGTTGATAATAAGATCTTCCATAAATTCATCATAAAAAGTGAAAATAGGTACGTGTTCATCTTTTGCAAGTTGAATTAAATCTGGTGGCAAATGTTCTTCTGGAAGCATTTTTAAGGCAATTCCAGAAACATGTTTTTGAATCAATTTTTTTAGAGAGTTATTAACAAGTTCTGGATTCATTGAAGCAAAAAAATAGGAAGCAAGTACAAAATATCCATAACAATAACCTGCAAATTGAATACGACTGCTTTCATACTCAAGAATTACTGCTGTTGTAACCGTATTAGTTAAATACTCTTTACCTGTTACAATCTGAAACTTTTTAAATAATGTTAGACTTAGAATCTCATTTACAGTAATCATAATAGGCCCCAGTTAAAAAAAAATAAGGGCGCAACGACCATGTTATGCACGTCATTGCGCCCTTTAAAAATTAAAATATCTATAGTTAATTCTTATCAAATCTTTTATTTTTTTTCAAGATTAAAAGCTTTTTTTTTAACTTTAATTGTTGCTGCATAGGCACTATTACACAAACCAAGTACTGCAGAAACAATAAATAATGTTTCAATTCCAAGTTTTTGCCAGATCCATCCGCCAAAAAGAGCAATAAAAATAGTAATCATATGATTAACTGAAATTCCTGTAGAAATTGTTGCTCTCATTTCTTCTTTACTATCAGAAATATCCTGAACATAAACGTTAGATGCCATAGAGGCCAGTGAAATAACTGAATCTAAAACATAATTTATACAACAAATTATAAATGCCACATTTTTAGGAAAAAGATGATGAGCAAATCCATAGAAGAAACATACAATTACAAGAATCAATGTATCTCCAACCATTACAGGTTTATATCCGATTTTATCTACCAGTTTACCAACCACTGGAGAGAGAATAAAACAGGAAATTGCAGATACAGCAAAAAGTAAACTGATTACAGAAGCATTTGCACCATAAAACAAAATCAAAACGTAAGGTCCAAAAGTAAAGAAAACCTGTTTTCGTGCCCCGTAGAATATTTCCAGCATATAGTATTTTGTAAATTTCTTTCTAAAATAAAATCTGCTTTTAGTTTTATCAGTTTCACTTTTTCCAGAAAGACGTAATGCTAACATCAATGATAAAATCATAAGTGTAGTCGCAGCAAAGAAAAATGGCTGATATATTGCTTTTGCAGAAACAAACCAGAAAAGAATAATTACAACAAAATAACCAACAAGATTTCCAATCTGATAAATTGCATTCTGATATCCTAAAGCCTGTCCCCCTTGTCCCGCTTTTGAATATTCCAAAGACAAAGTATTTTTCATTCCCAATTGAATATGTTCACCTGTTGAATAAAGGAAAATAGAAAAAATAACCAGAGCTTTGTAAGGAGGAACTATAGCTAAAAGTCCCATTCCTGCAACCATAATTATTCCGCCTAACTTATACATTTTTTCTGCAGAAAACTTATAAAACAAAGCAAGAATAAAAATCAGCATAAAACCAGGTAATTCACGGAAAAATTCCGTAACACCACGATCCATTTCTCCCATACCAACAATTTCGGCAAGATAATTATCAATTATACCTTTATGAAGCCCATAACCAATAGACATCATTAATATAGATAAAAACAAAGTTTTCCATTTTGTTCCATCTTTAAAAACTGCTGCAATTTTTCCCATTATACTTTCTGATTAATAATCAGCCTCAATCTTTTTCATTTCATCATATAAAAATTTATTTACAGGAACATCCATTTTATACTTTTCTGCCAGTTCAATTACTGTTCCCGCAAACATTTCAACTTCACTAAGTCTACAGGCTTTTCTATCCTGAGCCATTGAAGGAAATCCATCTGGTGCCAGAGTTTTAATAATATCAATATAAGTCTGAACTTCTGAATCTTTTAAATTAATTCCTTCATATTTAGAAAGTTCTACAACTTCTTTCATTGCATTTACAAAAATATCCATTATTTTTCCAGGAGTTGTTGCCTTTTCATAAGTTGTATCAAACACAGCACAAGTCTGATTAATTCCAACATTAAGCATCCATTTTGCCCACATACGATACATAATGTTTTCTTCTATTTTGTAAGGCATTTCAACTTTATCAAAAAAATCTTTTACTGCCAGCAAATTTTCATCAGATTTTGCTTCATCAGGATTTCCAATAAAAAGTAAACCATATTTTGTATAAACCAGATTAGAACCGTCCCTCATAGCATCCATACCCTGAGCAACAGTCATTAAAAGTTTATCCATGCCATATCTTTTACCAATAATTTTTTCACTGGAGATTCCGTTCATTACAGAAATAATAATTGTATTTTCACCAATACAATTTTTCATAGTTTCTAAAGCCGAAGAAAGACCATTATATTTTACAGCTACAATAACAAGATCAAAGGTTTCTTTCACAGAACTACGCTGCATTTTCAAATCCAGTTGTTTTCCATTACAGGTAAAAAGTCTATTTTTATAAGCCTCAAATCTATCATCATCAAGAATAAATGAAACAGAATCTTTTCCCATAACTTCTGCAATTTTCTGTCCATAAAGCAACCCTAAAGCGCCCATTCCAACAATTGCAGTTTTATTAATCTTTTTTTGCATATAGACCTCAATCTGTATTATATTAATTTTCTTGCTAAAAAAATATACTGTTTTATAATATTAGCCATGATTACAAAATACACTTTCGGACAACCAGTCAATACTGGAGCAACAGTAAAACAAATTCCAGTTCAAGATGAATTTCATACTGGCAAACTTCTAAGTAAATGGCCTTTTAATTGGGAATACACTTTGGCACCTCAAGATAAAGTCTTTGGACTTGGTGAAAATATGAGAGGCATTAATAAAAGAGGCTTTAAATATTCCAGCTGGTGTTCAGATGAACCACATCATGATGAATCAAAATCATCGTTATACGGAGCACACAATTTTATTCTGATTTTTGGTAAAGAAACTTTCGGTCTTTTTTTTGATACTCCTTCAAGAATCGATTTTGATATTGGTTTTACAAAAAGTGATATTCTTTCTGTTTCAACTCAGGATACAGGAATTAATCTTTATTTAATTACACCAGATACTCAGGAAAAAGCAGGACTTTTAAATATTGTTCAGCAGTTTAGAGAATTAATCGGACAAAGTTATATTCCTCCATTCTGGGCATTTGGTTTTCAGCAAAGTCGCTGGGGATATAAAACAGAACAGGATATTTTAGATGTTGTTCAAAAATACAAAGAATTGAATATTCCTTTAGATGCAATCTGTATGGATATTGATTATATGGAAGAATATGAAGATTTTACCATTGATAAATCAAAATTCCCTGATCTTAAAGCCTTATCTCAAAAACTGAAAAAAGATGGTATTCGACTTATTCCAATTATTGATGCAGGAGTAAAAGTAAAAGAAGGTTATTCAGTATACGAAGAGGGAATAAAAAATGATTTCTTCTGTAAAAAGGCTGATGGAAAAACTCCTTATACTGCCGGTGTCTGGCCAGGTCGTTCACATTTTACAGATTTCTTTAATCCAAAAGCTCGAATTTGGTTTGGAAAAAAATATAAAGTTTTAACTGACTGTGGCATAGAAGGTTTCTGGAATGATATGAATGAACCAGCTATGTTCTATTCAGATGAAAGCCTGAAATATGTTTCCGAAAAACTTAAAAATACAGATATTTCCAATCTGGATATTAATTCATTTTTTGAATTCTCAGGATTAGGGGAAACTACAAAAAATAATCCCAATGATTATAAACTTTTCTATCACAATGTTCCTGAAAATCCAGATGATCCAGAAAGTCCTTTAAAATTGTACCGCCACGACCAGGTGCATAATATGTACGGTGCCCTAATGACAAAAGCCGCAGCCGAAGGAATGAAACAAATTGCTCCGGGAAAAGAAATACTTTTATATAGCCGGGCTTCTACAATTGGTGCTCATCGTTATGGAGGAATTTGGACAGGAGATGTTAATTCATGGTGGTCACATCTGGAACAGCAGATAAAAATGCTGCCTTCATTAAACATGTGCGGATTCCTTTATGTTGGTTCTGATATTGGAGGTTTTAGTTATGACACTTCCAGAGATTTAGTTTTACGCTGGACTGCTTTAGGAATTTTTACCCCATTAATGCGCAATCATTCTGCAAATGGCACAAGACTTCAGGAATGTTTCCGTTTTGAACATCCGGAAGATTTTAAAAGTCTGCTGGATTTAAGATACAGTTTAATTCCTTATCTTTATGATGAATTTGTAAAATGTGCCAAAGAAAACAAAATGATGTTTAAGCCATTATGTTTTGAATATCCTGAAGATAAAATTGCTGCCGAAACAGAAGATCAGTTATTTTTAAGTGACCAATTAATGATTGCTCCAGTTTATAAACAAAATGCTTCCGGCCGTTACGTTTATCTTCCAGAACCAATGACAAAAGTTTTATGGCAAAACTCAAAACCAAGTCTTCAGAAAATGGAAAAAGGAATTCATTATGTTGATGTACCTCTTGATTCTGTAGTCTTTTTCATAAGAAATAATCAGTCTGTTCCTCTATGTAAACCTGCGGTTTCGACAGAATTTATCGATAGGAGTAAGGTTAATATATTATCTTAGGGGGGCCCTAAGAACCCCTGAATAAATTTTTCTTTTTTCTGGGGGAAGAAGAACCCACGAGTTCCGAAGCCGGTTTCTCCTTCCCCCAGACCCCCTTCCGTTTCCTGTGAACTGACACCAAATTCTTAGACAGAATTTATGCCGCTCCTTCTAAATATTT
>JAKSTJ010000070.1 GCA_024402635.1 Treponema sp.
CTACTGGGTTGGAGAAGGTCTTCCACCTGTAGGTTCAAATAAAGGTACAGATTCTGCAAACTGGATGGAAATCTGGAACAACGTATTTATGCAGTTCAACCGCGTAGACGAAAAAACTTTAGTTCCTCTTCCAAAACAGAATGTAGATACAGGTATGGGTCTTGAAAGAACAAACTGTATTCTTCAGGGAAAAACATCTGTTTACCTTACAGAAGTTTTCCAGCCAATCATTCAGAAAATTGGAGAATTAGCTGGTGGTTATGTATATGGTACAGATGATGAAAAAGATAAATCTGTTCGTATTATTGCAGATCACTCTCGTTCTTCTGTATTTATTCTTGGAGACCAGAAAGGTGTTACTCCTGACCGTGTAGGTGCAGGTTATGTTCTCCGTCGTTTGATTCGTCGTGCAGTTCGTCACGGAATGAAACTTGGAATTGACAAAGACTTTATGGCAGAAATTGCACAGGTTGTAATTGCAAACTTTAAGAATGCATATCCAGAATTGGAACAGAATGCAGAAAAAGTTTGTAAAGAACTTACAGCAGAAGAAGCAAAATTCCGTGCAACTCTCAAAAAAGGTGAAGCTGAATTCCAGAAAATGCTTCCAAATTTAATGAAAAATCCTAAAAAAATTATTTCAGGAAAAGTTGCTTATAATCTTTATGAAACATATGGTTATCCTCTTGAACTTACTCAGGAACTTGGTGCTGAAAACGGATTTACAGTTGATGTAGAAGGCTTTAAAGAAGCTGAAAGAAAACATCAGGAAGCATCAAAAACTGCTGAAGCAGGAAAAGCAAAAGGTGGTCTTGCAGAACAGTCTGATGTTACAACTAAATATCATACTGCAACTCACTTGTTACAACAGGCATTGGTAAATGTTCTTGGAAATCAGGTTGCTCAGAAAGGTTCAAACATTAATAATGAACGTATGCGTTTTGACTTTACTTTTGAACGTCCAATGACTCCAGAAGAAATCAAACAGGTTGAGGCAATTGTAAATGAAAAAATCAAGGAAGATTTACCAGTAACAATGGAAGTTATGCCATTGGCTGATGCTCAGGCTGCAGGTGCCCGTGCTTTATTTACAAATAAATATGGTGAAGATGTAAAAGTTTACACAATCGGCCGTGATGTAAAAAATGACTGGTTCTCTAAAGAAGTTTGTGGTGGACCTCATGTTCAGCACACTGCTCAGATTGGTGATTTCAAAATTGAAAAAGAACAATCATCATCTGCTGGAGTTCGTCGTATTCGTGCAACAATTTCTGGTGGTCTTCCTCTGGAAAACAACTAAATATTTGAATTTAATAAAAAAAAAGTAACTTCTTAAAGTGGTTGATGTTATAATAGATGTAATTACAAAAATCACTTTTAGAAATGAAAAGGAATTAAAAATATGAAGAAATTAGCCGTTGTATTAGTTTTAATGCTTGCTGCTGCAGGTGCTGTTTTTGCACAGAATGATCTTCAGGTTTTAACAGTTGTAAATTATAATAAATCTGAATCTATTACAGTTAAGCAGTTAAAAGCTCGTTGTGAAATATACGAAAAACAGATGGGCAAAAAACTTTCTGCTGACGAAAGAAAAATGGTATTAAAATCTTTAGTAGATGAAAAACTTGTTCTTCAAGCTGCTGCTAAAGCTGGTCTTACTATTCCTGACAGCACAATTGATCAGTATTTCTTACAGACAATGAATGCTCAGATTGGTCAGAATTTAACAGAAAAAGAATTAAATGACCTTATTATGAAACAGGAAGGTGTTTCTCTTGATACACTCCTTAAAAAACAGGTTGGAATGAATGTTGCTGAATATAAGGTATATCTTAAAAATCAGCTTATTGCTCAGCAGTATGTAGTACAGCAGAAGAAAGATGATATTGAAAAGCAGGTCGCAACTGATGATGAAATCCGTAAATTCTATAACGGAAATAAAGCATCTTTTGTATGGAATGATATGATTAAAGTATTTATGGTTATTGTTCCAAAAGGAAAAGATCCAGATGCTGCTAAAAATAAGCTTTCAACATTAAGAAATGCTTATGTTAATAAATCAAAAACTATTGAACAGTTCTACAATGAATGTAAAGTTGAAGGTGCTGGATATCAGGCAGGAGAACTTCTTGTTCCAATTACAGAATTAACTGCAATGCAGATTGGTATGTCGTATGACAAACTTCTTTCTATGAATGGACAGAGTGTTGGATATGTTTCAAATGTAGAAGAAACAGCTGCAGATTACAGATTCCTTACAATTGAAAAGAAATATGCTGCAAAAATGCTTTCTCTTACAGATCCTGTTCAGCCAGACAATAAAGCAACTGTATACGACTACATTAAAGCTCAGCTTACCCAGCAAAAACAGATGTTATATGTACAGCAGGCAGCTATAGATATTACAAAAACATTAAATACACCTGCATATGTAACAGAAAAGAAATCTGGTGAAGAGTTAAACAAATTATTAAACTGGTAATTTAGATGTCACGAAGAAATAGTAGAATTTTAGCTTTCCAGGCTCTGTATTCCTGGGAAGTAAGTCAGTCTTCTTTAGAAGATTTGCTTGCATTCTCCTGGCTTCAAAAAGAATCTGATGAATCTGGAAATGAAGTTTCAGAATCTTCAGATTCAACTAAAGAAGTTTCAGTAGAAGGTCTTGATGTTGAAGAAAAAACTTTTGCAGAAATGCTTATAACAGGAACTTTGGAACATGTTTCTGAAATTGATGAAATTATTAAAAATCATCTTTCGGAAAAGTGGAGCTTTGACCGTGTTAATAAAGTAACTCTTGCAATTTTAAGAACTGCGGTTTATGAAATTAAATATCTTGCAGGATCTGCAAAATCAATTGTAATAGATGAAGCTGTTACTATTGCAAAACGTTATGGCGCAGATGATGCATATAAGTTTATAAATGCAATTCTTGATAAAATCAGTAAAGAAAATTAATAGATGCAATATAAAGTAAAATCATTCTTATTTTTACTTATTTTCACACTTTCAATTTTTGCTCTGTCTTCCTGTAAAATGAGGGCGGAGCAAAAGTCGTTAACGGGATTTTTTAGTTCAATTGATGAAATGATTGAATCCGGTTTTTTTTCTCAGGCAATGTATGAATTAAAAAAAGCCGAGGATCGTTCTTTAGATGAGTGGGGTTATCTTGGGATTTACAAAAGATATATTCGTCTTGGTGAAAAAGAACGGGCAGAAAAAATCATTCAAAAAGCAATTAAAAACGACAATAAAAATCTCGAATTAAATGCGGTTTATACAAATTTCCTTATTCGTGAAAAACGCTTTGATGATGCATTAAAGTATGCAGTTTTACTAAAAAATACAAAATATGGTTCTTTATATTCCGAAATTGAACTTAGAGCATTAAAAGAAAATAATACTCAGGAAGAACTAAATCAGATTTTCAGAGATAAAAAGTATTACAGTATTTATTATGATGCCTATCGTGGTAGTAAAGATTCTGTCTGGCTTCGAAACTGTGCATTATTCCATTTGCAGGACGGTTTGTTTGAACAGGCTTCGGAATTATATCCGGAACAATTGTCTAATCCTGATGATGCTTATTTCTGGGGTCTTGTAATGTATGATGCAGGAAGATTTTATGATGCGGTAAGAGCGTTGGAAGCTTCCAGAAGATTATTAAGCATTCATGGTTCGTTAAATGGAAAATTGAAACACGCTTCCGAAATTCAACAGATTGCATTGGAATCAGATGCTTATATTGCTGTTTCAGATATGGAAAAAGCAGAAGAATCCCGTCAGATTATTATTGAAAAACTTAATGAATATGAAAATGTTTCATCTGAAGATAAAGAAATACTTTCTGCAGTAACTTTAAACAGTGCAATTTATGCATATAATACTGGAAATACAGAAGATTCTGCAGATTTGCTTTTATATATTGTTGATCAATGGCCTGATTTACCTCAAGGTTTGATTTTGTATGCTAATTTTGCTTATGAATCTAATCAGGAACGAGAAGAAAGCTGGGAACATAAAGAATTAAGAAAAGCCGGACTTGCAACAATAGAAATGGAAGAATACGACAGCCGAAGAAAAATACCATTGTCCGATGCATTATATAGGATTGACAATTCTTTAGCTGGAAAAATGAATCCATATCTTGAAATAGAAAAACTGGATTTAAAGTATAAACTGGATAAAAATTATACAAATAAAGAAAAAACAGCAGATTTATGGCGAATGCTGGAAGAAAGTTACACCGAAGAAATTAAATATGAAAATCTTCTGGTTCAATATGCGTTAAGTTATCTGCTTAAAACAAAACAGTATGATGACGCTTATACTTTATTCCATAAGCATATTTTTACGACCTATAAATTTGATGTAAAAAAAGATTTCTGGGAACAGTTAGACGGAGTTCTTCCTTTACTTGATGTAAAAATGAAAGAATTTGCAGCAATAATTGCTATGAATAAGAAAAAATACAGTCTTTCGTATAAGTTCTATGAAAATGCTGTTTTTGGAAATGCAGGTTATACTCCAGATTCAGCAATTTCTCCTTTTGTTTCAACTGCATCCTGTATGAATTTAGGTGATATTTATTATTCTGTTGGTGAAAAAGAAAGAGCAATAGATTTATATGGAAAAGCTGCTGGTAGAGAAAGTAGTTTCTATTTAAGATCTGAAATATTTTATAGAATTGCCTGTATTTATAATAATTACGGTGATGTAAAAAATGCCATAAGATCTCTTGATTATGCATTAACCACTTATCCGGATAATGCTAGAGCGAATCTGTTAAAAACAAAATTAAAATAAAAAAAATCCACAGATTTTGAATTAAACTTCAAGTCTGTGGATTTTTTTTATAAATTATTTATTTCTATTCAATAACTGCAATAATATCAGCCATTTTAAGAATAAGATAATCTTCTCCATCCATTTTTATAGGTGTTCCAGTGTATTTGTCATACATAATTCTGTCACCTTTTTTTACTGTAATTTTAACTTCATCAGTTCCAGGTCCTACTTCAACAACGCTTGCTGTCTGTGTTTTTTCCTGTGCAGCTTCTGGAATAAAAAGACCGCTGGAAGTTTTTGTTTCTGCTTTGTCGTTTTTAACAAGAACTCTGTCTGCTAATGGTTTAATTTTCATATTTATACCTCTTTAATTGTATCTATAATTTTTGCAGAATAATCTGCAGTGGTTTATGTTTATATTAAAATATAATTATATAATCATGCTAGTGTCTACAAAATTCATAAAAAATTAACAGATAGCAGGATTTTTCTTTTCGTACATTTTTCTGTAAACAATCTGATAGATAATTAATACTGCAATAAGAATTAAACCTGCAATATCAGATTTTGTTTCAGGAATAATACATAAAATACCGGCAAGAAGGAATAAAAGTCGTTCAATTGAACTTATTGTTATTCTAATTGCTTTGCCACCTTTATTTCCTAATAATCCAGTATGTTTAAATCCGTATCCTTCAAGACAAACGCTAACACCAAACATTCCGATTAAAGCTGTGATACAAACCATTGTAATAGAAAGCCAGTCTGCATTTATCATAAGCATTGCCGGGTTATAAACGAACATATAAGGTACGATAAATGCTCCAATAGCAAGTTTTGTTGCATTTACAGCAGTTTTCATTGGTTTTGCTTTTGCAATAGCGGCACCTGCAATTGCTGCTAAAGCAACTGGAGGAGTTACGTCTGCAATAATACCAAAATAGAATGCAAACATGTGAGCAGGAAGTTTAAGAATATTTTCTACATCTGCTGTTCCGCCGTATAAACACTGCAAAATTGCTCCTGCTGTAATAGTTGATGTAATAAGATAGTTTGCAGTTGTTGGAGCACCCATTCCTAAAATAATGGAAGCAATCATTGTAAATAAGAGGGTAAGGAAAAGACTTCCTCCTGCTAAAGTTACAAGTCCTGCACCAAGTTTAAGACCAATACCTGTAAGTGTAACAATACCAATAATAATTCCTGCCATAGCACACGCAATTGCTACTGAAATAATGTTACGTGCTGCATTACAGATTACTTCTACCATATCAAGAAGGAATTTCCATAAAACTTCTTTTGCAAAAAGCTTAAATTTATTCTGATCCTTATTTTGAATTGCAATCATAATAAATCTTACGATTGTTGTTATAAGAAGAATAATTACACATCCTAAAATACCAAGAAGTGCAGCAAAGTTTGCAGTTTTACCTAAACAAAGGAAAACAATAATACCAATAAGAGGAATCATCATATAACCTTTTTTAAGGAAAAGAGGCCAGAATTTAGGAAGCTGATCTTTTGGTAAACCTTTTAATCCAAGTTTTTTAGCTTCAAGATGAACTGTAATAAAAATACCTGCAAAATATAAAATTGCTGGAATAATTGCTGCTTTTACAATTGTTACGTAAGGAACACCAATACTTTCTGCCATAAGGAATGCTGCGGCACCCATAATCGGAGGCATTAACTGTCCACCGGTTGAAGCAGAAGCTTCTACAGCGCCAGCAAATTCTGATTTATACCCCAGTTTTTTCATCATAGGAATTGTAAATGATCCGGAACCAACTGTATTTGAAACAGATGAACCAGAAACTGTTCCTAACAAAGCTGAAGAAAGAACCGCTACTTTTGCAGGACCACCAGAAGCACCACCTGCAATTGCGTTACATGCATCAATAAAGAATTGGCCGATTCCTGTTTTTTCCAGAAGAGCACCAAATAAAATAAAAAGGAAAATAAATGAAGAACATGCTCCTAAAGGAGTTCCCATAATTCCTTCTGTTGTATAGAAAAGATGGCTTACAACACGCTGGTATGAATATCCTCTATGATTTAAGAATCCAGGAATAAATTTTCCAACAAATGCATATACAATAAAAATACCTGCAATAATCATAATTGGAAGTCCGACAATTCGTCTGCAGCTTTCAAAAAGAATTAAGATTGCAACAATACCAACTGCAATGTCAAATCCTGTATATTTTCCAGCTTTGTTTGCAAGAGGAATTAATTTAGTATTGAAAGTATTATTTAATAAATTCAGGAAATTTTCTGAATAACCGCCAACAATATAGAACCAGCAGGCTGCACCAATAAGACCTAACAAAATGTCGTACCATGGTAAGGTGTTTTTTGGGAGTTTTTTTGATGCTGGAAATAATAAGAATGCCAGAAGTTGAACGAAAGCTAAGTGTGTTGCACGAAGAATCTGTCCTGGAACTGTTCCCGATAATGTTGCATAAAGCTGAAATATTACAAAAATAATTGAAATTACAATTGTAATATATCTTCTCCAGCATTTATGGGTTCTAAATGATTGCTCTTTATCTAAGTCTTGCATCATTTTTTTCATTTCTTCTTCATTTGTAGTGGGAAGAATGTTTTCGATTGCACCGCTAGAAGCCTGAAATTCTTCATCTTCTGGTCTTGTGTCTTTATCCATGAGGATCCTCCTGTATTCTGGTAATTTTATTTTTACCGGTTAGATTTTGTGTAATAAATATTCAATCAGAGTAACTCTTTTTGTTTGCAAAATAATACTGGTCTGTGGTGCAAATAAATCTGTAAATAGAATTTCATCATAAATTATTCCAGGTTTATCATAGCCGGGGTAATTAATTGCATAACCGTGATTTGCTATTAATCCAACTGCCATAGAAAGTTTTGGAACAACTCTGTTTATATCATTAATCAGATATCCATTGTCTAAAACCTGAAAGACTGCACCAGGTGTTTCTTCTGGTTCTGGAATACCGGCCCCGTAAGAAACAAAAAAAGTTGAGTTTAAACATAAATTTCCTGTTCTTTTATCACAGGTATAATAATCATGTACTCGACCTTTATTTACTGAATGGGTGTAGGAAATAATAAATCCGTCATCAAACCCTTGTAAAGAATAATATCTTTCAGATGAATCTTTTGAGTTACTTATACAAAGTACATTTGTAAAAGTCATTGTAAATAGTAAAAGTAAAAAAATAATTGAAATAATAAAAATTACAAGTATGTTTTTTTTCTTCATAGGTTCTTCACTTTTAAACTGACAAAATGGCAACCGAAATTAATCAGTTGCCATTATAAGACTCTCTCTTAAAAACCGTATTTGTTTAGTTCATTAAACCCTGTTCTTTGAAATATTTAACAGCACCTGGGTGGAATGGAACAGAAACACCAGTTACTGCAGCAGCAGCTGAAACTTCTTTACCTTTCGCATGTGCATTTCCTAATTCATTAAGGTTTTCAAATAAAGTTTTTGTCATGTCGTAAACTGTAGCTTCATCTAAAGATGCATTTACAGCTAAAGTAGCCTTAATTGAAAGAGCTGGACAGTCTTCGTCAGTTCCTTTGTATGTTCCGCCAGGAATTGTTGTCTGTGTATAGTAACCGTATTTTGCCATTACAGCTTCAGCTTCTGGACCTGATACAGGAATAAGTGAAAGACCTGCTGTAAATGCTAATTCCTGAAGAGCAGCATTTGGAACACCTGCTGTAATAAAACATCCGTCCAAAGTTCCGTTCTGAATAGCTTCAGCTGATTCTTTGAAAGAAAGATTGTTCTTTTTGATATCATCAAATGTAAGACCGTAACCTTCCATAATCTGTTTTGCGTTGAATTCTACTCCAGATCCAGCATCACCAACAGAAATACGTTTTCCTTTGAAATCTGCTACAGATGTAATTCCACTGTCTTTTGAAACTGCAATCTGAATTACTTCTGGATAAAGTGTACCAATAGTTGCAAGGTTTTCTAATTTTTCACCAGCAAATAAGTCTGTTCCGTTATATGCATAATCCATAACATCGTTCTGAACGATAGCATATTCTGCATCACCTTTATTAATAAGACGAAGGTTTTCTGCAGATGCACCTGTTGCCTGTGCTGTTACATTCATATTTTCCATTTTTGTATTCCAGATGTTGGCAATAGCACCACCAAATGGATAATAAGTACCACTTGTACCACCAGTAGCAAGAATGTAATTGTGATTTGTAGTTGCGTTACAACCGCTAAAAACTAAAGTTGCACCTAAAATTAAAGCACCAAAATTTAAAACTTTTTTCATAGTTTCTCCTCTTTTCATTATAATTTATATAGAAAATATTTTACTAAAAGTATGGGTATTTATCAATTATTCATTTTTGTTTTTTCTCCATATTTAAATACTTCTCAATTTAATGAAAATTTATTATAATGTTCATCGCTATTATAGTATTTTAGGAGTGTCAAAATGGCAGAAGAAAAATATGATTTTACTATTGAAAGTTTAGGACCTTGTACAATTCAGTCTCCAATTAAACTTTCTACAAAACACGGTGATTACACTGCAACTTATGTTCGTGATGATTCATTCGTTATTAATGATATTAATGTTTTTGATGTATCAAAACCTGTAGTTCTTGATTCATCTAATTTAATGCAGAAAGCTGGTCCTCGTGAAAAAATCTATTTTGATCCTGCACATGCAAAGGCTGGTATTTGTACTTGTGGTGGTCTTTGTCCTGGTTTGAATGATGTAATCCGTGCTGTTGTTCGCTGTTTGAATACTCGCTATGGAGTAAAAACAATTAAAGGTTATCAGTATGGATTCCATGGATTCTTTGCAGAAGAAGGATACGCTCCAATTGAATTAGACCGTTATTTAATTGACGAAATTCATAAGATTGGTGGAACTTATTTAGGAACAAGCCGTGGTGGTGGACAGCGTGTTGAAGAAATTGTTGACTGTCTTGAAAGAGATGGAATCAATATGCTTTTCATTATTGGTGGTGATGGAACTCAGCGTGGTTCTTATGATATCGCTTGTGAAGTTGAAAAACGTGGAATTAAATGTGCTGTAGTAGGTGTTCCTAAAACTGTAGATAATGACCTTATGTTTATTGACCGTTCATTCGGATTTGAAACAGCTGTTCAGAGAGCTAAAGAAACTGTTGCTGCAGTTCACATGGAAGCTGCTTCTCAGATTAATGGTATTGGTCTTGTAAAATTAATGGGACGTGAAGCTGGATTTATTGCTGCCGCTGCTGCTCTTTCCAGTCACGAAACAAACTTCTGTTTAATTCCTGAAGTTCCTTTTGAAATGGAAGGTGAA
>JAKSTJ010000071.1 GCA_024402635.1 Treponema sp.
CCTTTGCATGTTTAATGGTGGCCCATTTACTATGTCCTGACATTAGGAACTCCTTAAAAAATAGATTACAATAATATAAGTATTAATTTATCACAAAGAAAAAATATTTTCAACAAGTTAAAACCAGAGTAAAAAGTTGAATTACCACAAACTCAATCCAGAATTTTTACCTAATTTTATACCAATTAATACATCAACACTATTCTTTGAATATTTTAAATCTTCAAATGGATCAGGCTTAAATGATTTTCCACAATACTGAACACCAACGTAAGGAGCAAAAGAATCCATATCATATACAAATTCAATACCACCACCATAGTTGCTTCCAAAAGTGAAATCAAATGCAGAACCATCTTTTTCAAGGAAAGTACCAAATCCATAGAATCCATAAGGAATTAAAATGAATTTTCCAAAATTAACAGGAATCATAAGTTTTGCTTTTGCATTCAAAATATTATATCCCTGACCAGCAATTTCATCAGAAGAATAGAAGAATCCTAAACTAAGCAAATCTTCTGTTACAATATCAAATCCAACTGTAAAACTTAATGGAGTTTCGAAAGGATAACAAGCTGCTCCACCATATATATTAAATGAATATGGATTTGAAATAGAAACGCCAGTTACACCAACAGATGCTCCATCTTCACTTACAAGACCATTAAAATCAGCAAGTTTCCAGATTCCCTGTTCTTCAATCCATTTTGATGTATACTGATTTTTTTCATTTACAACAAATGTTACATTATAGAAATTATCTTCTGAATCAGGATTACTTGTTGTATATGGAAGTAAATTACCTTTATTTCTAAAAACATTCCATACATAAGATGCAAGTGCATAGCGAATTCCAGCTAAAGGATCAACTACAAAGTTTGCAAGAATTACTTCCTGAGCATCTTTTGAAGCACCATCAGTAATCTTAAGGAAAGTTTTACTGCTTATAGAAGAAACCATATCATTTGAAATATAAGATGCCATTCTTCCGAAAGTTTCATCTTTATTAGAAATTGATGCATTAAAATTATTAAGTCTTCCTGTAATTGAAGAATTTGAATTTTTCTTAGAAATTGCTTCATTTACAAATGAAACAACAGCATTAATAGGAATAGCAAAGTTTGTATTTTCACGATTTAGAGCTTTCCATGTATTAATACCAACAACTGAATAACCGTATGCAGAACTTGAATTTTTTACAAGTAAAGGACCACCTGAGTTACCACCATCAATCTGAGCAGAATGCTGAATAACAACTGAAACTTCTGGAGAAACCAATTCTTCAATTCTTGCAGATGAATTAGTTACAGAACCTTTTCCAAACTGCCATGCAGGTTTTCCAGCAAGACCTGGGAATCCGGCAGTCCAAACATCATCACCATCATTTACAGATGAAGTTTTTACAGGAATTGCAGTTTTTCTAACAGTTGAAGGAAATTCAATTAAGGCAACATCAAGATCATCATCAACAGCAATGATTTTTAAATCTTTATATTCGTCATAAGTTCCATCATTTTTTTCAAACTGTACAGTAGCAGTTTCCGCATCAGAAACTACATGTCTGTTTGTAATAATATATTTTTTACCATTTGATGCTTCATAAACAAATCCAGAACCAAAAGAACCTTTTAAATAAGAATCAATTGATGAAGCATATTTTGAATATCCCTGTTTTTTTAAGGAATCACGATAGTTTGTAAGAAAAGTTGTTGTTTTTTCAGAAAGATTTGATTTTACAATACAAACAACATCTTTTAAGGATTGGGCATTTACCGATGTTACAAATAAAAATAAGAATAAAACTTTATAAAATAATTTTTTCATAAAAAACTCCTGATTAAAGATTATAATTAATAGAAAAATGTTAATCAATCAATCAATCAATCAATCACATTTTTTGATTTTTTTTTACAAAAACACTTTATACATTTATAATATTAATAGTTTATTTCTAATTTTTTTACGCAGAGGGTCTTACAATGAAACCAATTAAAATTACATATCAAAAAAACAATGAATTTCAGACTGCAACAGTAAATCCAGGAACTGAAGTTTTTAATTTTATGCCGGAATTTAACATAAACGGAAATCAACTGGTAGCCGCAAAGGTTAATAATGAACTTGCATCTTTAGATTCTTCTTTGGAATTTGATTGTACAGTTGAACCTGTTTACAATAATACAAAAGAAGGAATGGCAGTTTACAGACGATCTTTATGTCTCTTACTTGCAGCGGCTGCTTATAGAATTAATCCAGAAACACGATTAATTGTAGGAAACAGTATTTGTTACGGATATTATTACACTTTTGATGGAGAAAAAATTCCTGCCTCAAAATTAAAACAGGAAATGGAAAAATTGATTTCTAAAGATGTCCGAATCAAAAAAAATTATATTTCTTGGGAACAAGCTGCAGCTTTATTTGAAAAACTTAATTTAAAAGAAACAAGAAAACAATTAAATCACAACTGTTCATCAAAAATTTTAATTAACTCAATTGATGATTTTTCGGATTTGTATTTTGGACCATTAGTTCTTTCTACAGGAGCATTGCAATTTTTTGATTTAGTTGATTATCAGAACGGATTACTTTTACGCTTTCCTAAAACAAAATGTCCAAACCAGATACCTCAGTTTAAAGATGAACCAAAATTATTTAATCTTTACAAACAATATAAAGAATGGGGAAAAAGAGTTAACGTTTTATCAGCAGCCTCCTTAAATGATATGGTTGCCAACAGACAAATTAATGATTTTATTGATATTGCAGAAACTCATCAGGAAAAATGTATTTCTGATATTGCTTCCCAAATTATTAACAAAAAGAAAGTTCGGGTTGTTTTAATTGCAGGTCCTTCATCTTCCGGAAAAACTACATCTGCAAAAAAATTAGGTCTTGAATTACAGGCAATGGGATATACTCCAAAAGTTATCAGTCTTGACTGTTACTATTTAGGAAGAGATAAAACTCCTGTTGATGAAAATGGAGAGCCAGATTTTGAATGCCTTGAAGCATTAAATATTGATTTATTAAATCAGAATTTAATTGATTTATTTGAAGGAAAAACTGTTACAATTCCAAGTTATGATTTCCATACAGGAACAAGTTATTTTGACGAAAGCAATAAAATGAGTCTTGCTGAAAACGAAATATTAATTATGGAAGGAATTCACGGTTTGAATCCTAAACTTACTCCAAAAGTTCCAGAAGAATTAAAGTTTAAGATTTATCTTTCCGCATTAACTCAACTTAATCTTGATGATCACAATAGAATTTCAACAAGTGATAATCGTTTAATAAGAAGAATTGTTCGTGATAATAATTTCCGTGGAAAAGCTGCAGCTGGAACAATTGCAATGTGGCCAAGTGTTCAAAGAGGAGAAGAATTGCACATTTTCCCATATCATAACAATGCAGATGCAATTTTAAATACAGCTTTGGATTATGAACTTTCTGTTTTAAGAGTTTATGCTGCACCTTTATTAAGACAGGTTACACCTTTGCAGAAAGAATATGGAGAAGCAAGAAGATTGCTTAATTTCCTTGAAAACTTTGCAACAATTTCACCAACAGCTGTTCCAAACAGATCAATAATCAGAGAATTTATTGGTGGAAGTGCATTCCGATATTAACAACTGAAATTTTCTTATATTGATTAATCTAAACTTGTTTTGAGATTTATAGATTCATTTATAATTTTGCAAAACAAGTTTTTTTAGTCTTTAAAATTTTGCTTAAAGTATCCTTGAGAACCTAATTCATCAATAAATGATTTCTCTTTTTTAGCAACATCTTTTTTATATTCTTCAAACTGCTGTTCTTTTAATTTATCCAGAGCACTTGTCTTTTTCATACATTCAGTCAAAATTTTTCGTTTTTCTTCTGTAACTAATTTGGCCTGAGCAAGTTGATTCAGTAATTCTTCTTTCTGATAATCCAGTAATTCTTTATAACGATTTAATGAAACTACGTCTTCAAAATTTTTTGAATTTTTTACAGATTCTTTTGAGGCTATAAATTGCTGGGCTAGCAATTCTAAATTATTGTTAATTTCAGTTTCAACAGCCAATGCTTTTCCTAATTCAGCTTCTGCCTGTTCCTGTTCAAATTGTCTGAATTCTAAAACTTCCTGTAATTCATATTTGAATTGTTTCATAATGTTTTATTTATAAATCTTCAGATTTTTCCTGTTCGTCAGTTTGTTTAGTCATTAATTCTGATATTTCATTATATTCTTCTTCAGGAATTTCAATACCAGTTAAAGCTGAAAGTTTATTTAAAGTATCTTCAATTGTACATTTATCATATTCATCCTGCATTAAAAATTCATTAATTGCCGGCTGTAAATCAATTGAACTATCAATTTCAACAGAAGTACCTTTTTGATAAATACCAGAAGTAATCATTGTTTCTTTACTCTGATATACAGCCATAGATGAACGAATTAAATTAACAGCCTTTTTTGTTTGAGGACCAATTACCCTTTTTGCAATACGACTTATAGATGGTAAAATATCTATTGCAGGATAATGATTAGCAGAAGCAAGTTTTCTACTCAAAACAATGTGACCATCAAGAATTCCTCGAACAGCATCAGCAATAGGATTATCCATATCATCGCCTTCAACAAGAACTGCATACAAAGCTGTTATGGAACCTTTATCGTTAGTTCCTGTTCGTTCCAATAATTTTGGAAGCATATTAAATACACTTGGCGTAAAACCTTTTTCTGTTGGAGGTTCACCATTAGATATTCCAATTTCTCTCTGAGCTAGAGAAAAACGGGTAAGATTGTCAAACATTAACATAACATCTTTCCCCTGATCTCTAAAATATTCTGCAATTGCAGTACAAACATAAGCTGCCCTGACACGACAAATTGCAGGTTGATCACCTGTAGCAACAACAAGAACTGATCTTTTCAAACCTTCAGGTCCTAAATCATTATTAATAAATTCAAGAACTTCTCGGCCTCGTTCACCAATAAGACCAATTACATTTATGTCAGCATTTGTATTTCTTGCAACCATTGAAAGTAAAGTTGATTTACCAACACCAGAACCTGCAAAAATCCCAATTCTTTGTCCTTTACCAATTGTAAGCATTGAATCAATTGCTCTTACTCCAGTTTGAATTCTACGATTAATTGGTAATCTTGTCATAGGATCTGGAGAATTTTGAATTGCAGGATAATATGTTTCTGGAGAGATTTCACCTAATCCGTCACAAGGGTGACCTGAAGCATCAATTGCTCTTCCTAATAAAGATTTTCCTACAGGAACTTGTAATGAACTGCCAGAAGCTGTAACTTCACAACCTATTTCAATACCTTTAGTATCTCCAAAAGCCGAAAGTTTTACCATTTTATTTTCAAGCCCAACAACTTCTGCAAGAATTGATGCTCCGTCTTTTAATTTGATTGAACACATTTCACCGATACTTGATCTAGGACCTTCACTTAAAATTTCCAGACCTTTTACACCGATTACTTTTCCTATATATAGAATGGTTTCAGCATCAACAACTTTTTCCAGATATTTATTAAAATTAAATTCACCAGTATAAGCAGCTTTCATAAAATCCCCTCAATAAAAGAAAGCAAATATAGAGAAAAATTATTCTGATACAGACAATGAATCAGATCGTTTAATATTTTTAACAGGAGAAACTTCAAGAATTTTATTTTCAAGTTCAGAAAGCTGACTTGAAATACGAGCATCAATAGCTCCGAAATCTGTTTCTACAATACATCCACCCTTTTCAACTGCAGAATCTTCCAGAACTGTAATACCCTGAACATTTTCAACATGTTTAATAAATTCAGAAACATTATCTGTTGTAAGTTTTATATCTTCCAGATTTACACGGAGAGTAACATTTCCACGTGTTTTTACTTTTTTTAAAGCAGCAAGAACATTTGCCATTACAACATTTTTCTGATTTTCAGATAAGATTTTTATGACTTTTCTTGAAATTAATATTACAAGTTCAACAATTTGACTTTCTGTATCCTGTAATATTTCTTCACGGCGCTGCATAACCGCTTCAATTATTCTATGCATTCTTTCAACAAGACGTTCAACTTCAGCCTGGCCTTTTTCATACCCAGCCTGATGACCTTGCTCATAACCTTCATTATAAGCTTCCTGCTGCATTTTATCCCGTTCACTTTGAGCGTCAGCAATAATTCTTTCGGCTTCCTCTTTAGCTTTTGCAATTATATTTTCAGCTTCAGTTTCTGCATCTGCCTTTATTATTGCAGCCTGATCAGTTTGTCGTTTTACTTCTTCAAAAGCTGTATCTTCTGCTTTTTTTATGATTTCATCAGCAGCTATTTGAGCATCATTAACAAGCTGTTGTTTTTCAACTTCCCATTGATTTCTAAAAGCTTCAGCTTCTCGACGCAAATCATCTGCAGTAGGACCATGATATTCTTCTACAAATTCTTCAACTTCTTCCACTTCTGGAGCATAGTTTCGAACTAATGGTAAGATAACTTTTGAACCTTCTACATTTGTTTCGCCAGGTCGAAAAACTGTTTTAGCCATATATTAATAAAACCTCAAATTACAAAATAACTTTTTAAATATTTTAACACAGGATTGTGATTACATGCAACTTAATCACGCGCAACATAGTTGCGCTTCTCAGGTAACAAGTTCGTCTTCGCCAGAGCGGGCAATAACGATATCACCACTATCTTCAAGACGTCTAATGATTGATACAATTTTCTGCTGAGCTTCTTCTACGTCTTTTAATCGAACAGGACCCATAAATTCCATATCTTCTTTTAACATACTTGCTGCACGTTTTGACATATTTCCGAAGATTTTATCCTGAACTTCGGTATCAACAGATTTAAGGGCTTTTGCCAATTCCTGCTGATCAACATCACGAAGAACTTTCTGAATAGCACGGTTATCAAGCATAACAATATCTTCGAATACGAACATACGTTTCTTAATCTCTTCTGCAAGATCAGGATCATCTTCTTCAAGTGATTCAATAATAGATTTTTCAGAAGAACGGTCTACAAGGTTCAAGATTTCAACAATAGCTTCAACACCACCAGCTGCAGTATAGTCTTCTGAAGACAATGTAGAAAGTTTCTTTTCCAAAACGCGTTCAACTTCACGTAATACATCAGGAGAAGTTCGGTCCATTGTTGCAAGACGTTTTGAAACTTCAGCTTGCATTTCTTCAGGTAAGTTCTGCAAAATAACAGCAGCTTTACCAGGTTCAAGGTAAGCAAGAATCAAAGCAATTGTCTGAGGATATTCCTGCTGAATAAAGTTTAACAAATGAGCAGGATCGGTTCTTCGAATAAAATCGAAAGGACGAACCTGAAGGGAACTTGTTAATCGGTTAATAATATCAATAGCTTTTTGAGAACCTAAAGATTTTTCCAAAAGTTCTCGTGCATAATCAATACCACCTGTAGTAATGAAGTTCTGAGCCTGCATTAATTCCTGAAATTCTTCAAGAACTGCATCTTTAAAATCAGGATTTACTTTTTCCTGTCTGGCAATTTCAAAAGTTAATGTTTCAACTTCATCTTCACGTAAATGTTTCATAATTTCTGCTGAAACATCTGGTCCAAGTGAAATAAGGAAAATCGCAGCTTTCTGACGACCTGTAAGACTTTTATAATCTTTACTACCTTTTTTTGAAGAACCAGTTCCAGCAGGTTTTAATTGACCTGGTTTTGGAACAGGCTTTGGATTTGAAGCTGGTTTATCAGCACTTGTAACATCATCTGCCATTTTATTCCTCCATTAACCAAGTACGGATGAGCATTGCAACATCTTCTGGATGTTCTTTTGCCATTGTAATTGCATTTTCTTGAAGTTCCATACGTCTTGTCTCTTCAACAGACATAGTAACATCCATACCATCTTCTTTTGCTTCCCAAAGTTTTCTTTCTCTTTCAGCCTGCTGTTCAGCAAGAAGACGAGCTTCTCTTTCTCTTCTACGGCGTTCAATTTCTTTACTGACAATTCTAAATACAATAAATCCAATAAGAACGACAACAATACCTGCAAGAATTAAAGCAATTGTTGTAGCACGCTGTTCACGTTTTTTCCATTCTTCATCTTCAAGACGGAATTCTTCATCTCTATCATAAGCGGCACTGATTACCCATACCTGATCACCTCGATCTCTATTATAGGCAATACCACCTTTTACAACATTTGTATAATCATCAATATCTCTTTGAGTAAGAGCAGTATAATTTCTCTTTCTTAAACCTGTAACTTCATCAATCAGGAATTTCTTTGGATTTTCTGGATCAGGTAAAGGTCCTGTCCATTTTCCATCAATATCAACTGATGCAGTAATTCTTTTTATTTTTGCATCTTCAACACGAGAAACCTGTTTTGTATTAATAGCGTTATTAACTGTAACACCAGTTTCTACAGATTGACCTTCAACATTACTTAAATCTACATAAGATGGAGGAGTCTGACCTTCAACTCCTGGAGGACCTTCTGGAGTTAATCCTTTTTGTGTGTACTGTCTTGTGACTGTCTGAGAAGAAATTGGAATTGATTCAATTACTTCAGATTCATCATAAGGTGTATCAGGATTATCTTTAATTTTTTCAATCATAGAATGTACTGTAGCTTCTGATTTTTCCTGAGAGAAATCCATTTCAACAGTAACAATTACATCTCTTACACGATCTGGCTTAATATACTTCTGCAAAGCTTCAAGAATTTTTGCTCTGTATCGGGCTTCTTCGTTCATAACAAGACGTTTTTGTTTTGCAGCAACATCAACAGCATCAGAATCAGCCATGGCAGCAAAATCATTAACAACAATACCAGAAGCGGCATCAGTAATTGTAAGATTTTCAGGAAGCAATCCTTCTACAGCTGAAAGAATAGCTCTATGAATACCTAAAATTCTTTTTCTATCGGTTAATAAATTTGAATTTCCTTTTTGAGAAATACTTACAGCACAAGTTACTGGATTCTGCTGTTCACTAAAAATTTTTGATGGAGGTAATACAATAGCAACGTTTGCCCACTGAACGTCAGCATAACTTTCAATAAAGTTTTTTAATTCCTGTTGCTTTTTATTCTGAAGTTTTACATTCTGATCTGCATCTGTAGTTGACCAGCTTCTGTCAAAATAATCTGCCCAGATATCAACATTAGATGGAATAAGACCTTCATCATTAAGAATTGCAGTCATTCTTCTTTTGGTTGCAGTATCTTTTACATAAATATAACCATCTCTTTCAGTAGCATCTACATGAGCTTCATCGAGACGATCTAATATACTTGTAAGATTGTTTGTATCTGTAATTTGAGCATTAAAAAGCTTAACTTCACTTGGTTTTGAAGATAAACGTGCCGTAAAGACAATTGCGACAATAATAACTACAATGATACCGATTATTATGACTTTCTGAATTGGTTTCCATTTAGACCACATTTCTTTGATCTTACCGAAAACCTTTTTGAGCCATTCGTTCATCTGAACCCCTCCCGAGAACGAATTTAAAGAAATTTATACTAAATTTAATAAATTATATCATAGGGAGGCAAATTTGACAATAATAAAGATTATTTATATTTTACTAGCGGGTTGTCGAAATTTCGTTCCAGCCTGTAACAAGTCTATCAATAACAGTTTGAGCAAGATTTAATGACATTCTGGCTTTTGACATTGCAATTGTAACATCATGAATATCAACTGAATCTGGATCTGTTTCAATCTGCTGCTCCAAAGATGCAACATCAAGCTGCTGACTGTTCATTTCATTCATAGCATCAAAAAGAAAATCCTGGAATGATTTTTTTCCTTCTTTTGCATTTGTATGAAGTAATGTAGTATCTGATTTTATTTCGTTAAGAACGTTAGAACCTGTAACTCCATAATGCTGTGAATCAGTTCTAACCATCTGTAAGGTACCGAATTCTGGTATTTTCATATTCCCCTGCCTTAATTCAATTATCAACTGAACTGACACCAAATTCTTAGACAGAATTTATGCCGCTCCTTCTAAATATTTCA